>JAFGLO010000015.1 GCA_016927995.1 Candidatus Dojkabacteria bacterium | reverse complement strand
TGAAATCCCGACTTGTCGGGAAACCTCCATAAATCTTTAAATTTCAGGACACTTCCAGAGACTATCTGGTGTCCGCTGGAGGACTTGAACCTCCGACCTCTTCAATGTCAATGAAGTGCTCTAGCCAGCTGAGCTAAGCGGACTTTACTTTTAATAAATCCCTACTTCAAAATCTTGTCGATTATACCATACTTAAGTGCGATTTGAGTGTCCATCCAATTATCTCTATCCATATCTTTTTTTACCGTTTCCTTTGACTGACTTGTATAGTCTGCAAGCATTTTCGCAAGAATATCTTTTAATCTGTTTACTTCTTTTGCCTCAATCTCAATATCCGCCGCCTGCAGAGTTGATTTTAACGTAATCATTGGTTGATGAATCATTATTGTACTGTTTGGCAATGCGTATCGTTTACCTTTTTTGCCAGCTGCCAAAAGCACTGAACCCATCGAAAGTGCCTGACCTACAACAATTGTACTAACATCACAGCTTATATGGTTCATTGTGTCTAGAATTGCCAAACCGGCATATATTCCACCACCTACTGAGTTTATATACATGCTGATATCTTCTTTAGGTGCTTGCTTTTGTAAATATAAGAGTTGGGCCACTACTATGTTAGCCATTTCCATATTAATTTCACCATGCACAAATACTATTCTGTCCTTTAAAAGCCTTGAATATAGGTCGTAGGAGACCTCTCCTGTTTTGCTCCGCTCTAAAACGGTTGGAATTATATATGCCATTTTATACCCTTTGCTAATTTATGGTGAAATTATACTACTTTTTGACATTCACTTTCAATCGAAAAGGAATAAATATAATGTCACGAATAAGCATAACCCCAAATTTGATTAAAGGAATAGGATTAAGTAATGGCTTAAGTATTGAATATCCCGATTTATCACCCTTTTTTATGTTTTTTAAACCTCCGAGTAGCTCCGTTTTGTTCAATTTAACAATTTCATAGAATGCCTTAAAAGTACTATCTTCTTTAACTAAATCCCATACCAGTCTATAGAACTTTTGGTGTCTAAACAGAGAATACGTTTTTCCATATTTATCAATTTCCTTATAAAAACTTTTAAAATCATGTTCACCTCTGAACCATTTATTTATAAACATACCTGAAACTATCCCGGAAACTAAAGCTCCCTTTATTCCATCTCCCGACCAAGGTCCACAAAGTCCGGCAGCGTCACCTATTATCATTCCATTTTTTCTGTAGTAATTACTAACGGGACCATCCAAAGGCAAAAACCCACTTAACTCTGAAACTTCTTTTATGACTTTAATGTGGCCCTTGGCTTTAAGTACCGAAATAAATTTCTCAAGAAGTTCGGGAGTAGCGTTATATGCACCTAGTCCAACTCTAATCGCGGACTTAGTATTAAACTTTGTGGGTGCAATCCATCCACCATATCCTCGTCCAAATTCCCTGTTCCAATAGTGATAAACTGCTGGAGTTCGAGAAAGAGTTACTTCACCTAAAAATGTTTTTTCTATACCTAAGAGTTTACGTTTAATTACCGATAATTTGAAAGCTTTCGCAACCATTGAACTAACTCCATCTGCCCCTACAATAAATCTAAACTTAATTTTTTTGATCACACCTATTTCTGAAACACTAATCTTTGTATCACTTTCTTTTTTAACAAATGTAGTCCCGAACATTACATCTACGTTACTTGGAAGAAGTTCCTGCATTCTTCTTACTAACCCCTCGGTATCAGTGGAAAATGCCCAGGGTTTTCTATCCGAGTAAATAAAGTAATCAGCAAAATCAGGCGCTACAACGCCCATACCAATTGCACTAAATGTAATATATTCATTTATGTCCGGAACAATAGTAGATAACACGTCTTTAGTAGATTCAGTAATAATTCCTGTGGAGTTATAGGTAATTTTTAAGGAGGGTTTCCTGTCGATTATCAAAACCCTTAGTGACTTATCAAGTTTATGAGCACAGGAGAGTCCGGCAAAGCCTGTACCGATTATGACTACGTCATATTTAAGTGTTTCCATGAAAAGGTTTACGCGGTTTCACTCAAGAAAGTAACAGCTTTACACATCCAACTGAGCAAATTTGGCGTGCTCAATAATAAAACGCTTACGAGGGGCTACTTCGTCACCCATTAAAGTACTAAAAATTCGATTGGCCTCTTCGGCATCTTCAATTGTAACTTGCTTTAAAATCCTATTCTCTGGATCCATCGTGGTTTCGGCAAGTTGATCCGGATTCATTTCACCAAGACCTTTGAATCGCTGGAAGTTAACAACCCTACCACCCTTACTTAGAATATCAGCGGAAAGCCTATCACGCTCAAGTTCATCGATTACCCAATAAGTATTCTTTTTACTATCCACAATTTTAAAAAGTGGCGGTTGAGCAATATATACGTACCCTTCTTCGATGAGCGGTCTTAAGTGCCTAAACAAAAAGGTTAGTACAAGGGTTGCAATATGTGCACCGTCAACATCGGCATCTGCCATAATAATTACTTTGTGGTAACGAAGCTTGCTCATGTCCATCTCTTCACCGATTCCTGCACCAAGCGCAGTTATTAAGCCTTCGAATTCTTTGTTTTTAAGGACAGAACCTAAATGGGCTTTTTCAGCATTTAATGGTTTTCCTCGTAAGGGGAAAACTGCCTGGGTAAACCTATCACGCCCTTGCTTTGCTGAACCACCTGCCGAATCACCTTCAACTACGTAAAGCTCTGACTTTGACGGGTCTGTCTCGGTACAATCGGCAAGTTTGCCGGGAAGTGTCATTCCCCCAAGGGCATTCTTACGCATCACGGTTTCTCGAGCAGCTTTTGCGGCAACTCTTGCTTTTCTTGATAATATTGACCTTTCTAAAACGGCTTTTGCATCTTTTGGATTTTCGTTGAAAAATTCTAAAAGTCCCTCGCGAAGCACTTTATAAACGGCACTTTTTACTTCGGGGTTGTTTAGTTTAATCTTAGTTTGACCTTCAAATTGAGGATCTTTAACCTTTACGGAAACAACAGCAGTAAGCCCTTCCCGAACATCTTCGCCAGAAAGCGTATCATCTGAATCTTTAAAGAACTCTGCACTTCGTCCGTAGTCGTTTATAGCCTTTGTAAGAGCACTCTTGAATCCAATCTCGTGTGTTCCACCCTCAAGGTTAAGTATATTATTTGTGAACGTTTTAATCTCGGACATTACTGTGTCCCTATATTGAATTGCTACTTCTACCAAAATATCATCTATCTCCTTTTTTACATAGAATGGTTCCATTAAAACCTTGTCACCGGAATTAATGTATCGGACATAGGTCTTAATTCCATCCTGAAAATATAAAGTGTGTTCCTTTTCCTGATCTTTACGCTCATCTTTAACAATAAACTTAAGCCCGGCAACCAAAAAAGCCTGTTGCCTACAACGTGAGAGCAAGGTATTAAACTTAAATTCCGTTGTACTAAAAATCTCCTTATCCGGCAAAAATGTTTGACAGGTTCCACGCTCGGTTGTTTTACCTATTTCGATTACTTCCGAAGTCGGTTTACCTCTTTTGTAAGTCTGACTATATCTTTTGCCATTCAGGCACACCTCGGTTTTCATCCATTCGGAAAGTGCATTTGTACACTTTACCCCAATACCATGAAGTCCTCCCGAAACTTTATATGCACTCCTATCAAATTTTCCACCGGCATGTAGGTTAGTCATTACAATTTCAAGTGCCGGTCTCCCTGTTTGTTTGTGAATGTCAACCGGAATTCCTCTACCGTTATCTTTTACACTACATGAACCATCGGCGTGGAGAGTTAGCTTCACAAGGTCACACACACCGGCAATAGCCTCATCGACAGCGTTATCCAAAGCCTCGTATACGATGTGATTCAGACCTTTTTCGTCGGTTGAACCAATATACATTGCCGGACGCTTTCGAACTGCCTCAAGCCCTTCTAAAACTCTAATATTACTAGCCGTATAATTGCTCGTTTGGGTTACCATTTTGTATGTTTGATTATGTAAGTTACAGCGTTTATTAGCTGCTCATTGTAGCATAAATTCAGCAAAACAGTAAGCCGTAAATAGTGAAATAGTCAAAGAGTGAAACAGTCAAACATAACGATATAACATGCAATATTTAACCACTGAATGGATACAGCATCAACAGCCGTGTTACTACTGTTTCACTGCACAAGCTTCCGTCGATTCCTATGTTCGAAGTGAACCCTTTATCTGTTTGCCTTTGTGTTAAAGCTTGCCACTTCTCTCATAGGTATCTTCCGGAGAGGATTACTTTACTGCTTTACTACTTCACTGCTTCACTGTATAATACACTTGAAACGCATTGATCCGACAATCATCGGGGAGCGGGAGAAAGAAATTTTGACAACAGATCAGTCAAAAAATTAAAGTCTCACGGAAGACTCCGTAATCAAAGTCACGACCATATCCTACCAAGGCGTGGTTCGGGAAAATCCGTCCGTAAAATTCCCCCACGAACAATAGTATGGTCAAAAGGCTTGTACTGGCAACAATGCAAGCAAATTGGGGTGGTACCATGTATCACTTTGTTGATTCATCCCCTATCTTGTATCTTAATTGTTGTATAGTTACATGGCAAAGCCAAATCATAACGATCAGTTCTATAAAAAGATAGATTCCCTCTCTATTGTGCAAACCGAGGAGGAGATAAGCAAATTTTGGGAGTCTGAAAAATCTTTTGAAAAATCCGTAAATGAACGACCGGAAAATAATCCTTACTCGTTTCTTGATGGACCTCCCTTTGTAACGGGAATTCCTGGTCCACAATCACTTTTACCGCGTATAGCGAAGGATGTTATTCCAAGGTATAAAACAATGAAGGGATATCGCGTTCGTAGAGTTTGGGGATGGGACTGCCACGGTCTTCCAATTGAAGAAAAAACAGAGAAAAAAGTTGGACTTAAAAACCGTCGCGAAATAGAAACATTCGGTATAAACAACTTTATTGACGCATGTCATACTTATGTAGACGAAGTTTCAAGTGAATGGAAGTGGTATGTTGATCGCATTGGCGAGTGGATAGACTTTGAAGGTGCATATCGTACAATGGATGAAGACTATATGGAATCAGTGATCTGGGTATTTCGAAAGCTTTACGACAAAGGTTTAATATATGAAGGGGTCAAAACACTTTTGTACTGTACCCGTTGTGGAACACCCGTTTCAAGTTTTGAAATCGCCATGGACGATAGTTACACAGATATGGAAGATCCTGCAATTACTGTTGAATTTCCTGTAACAACAGAAGGCAAGTTTAAGGGTGCTCGCATATTGGCATGGACAACTACTCCCTGGACAATGCCTTCAAACAGAGCTTTGGTTGTTGATCCTAGTGAAACTTATGTTATGTTCACAAGTAAGGAAGGTAGCAAAAAATACATAGTAGCAAAAAAACGGCTTCCACACGTTTTGGGTGATGATCCTTACACTGTTGTCGCCGAGTTCTTAGGAAAAGAACTTATTGGTCTTTCCTATACTGCACCCTACGATTACTTTAAGCCCAACGAAAACGACTGGAAGGTGTATTCATACGAAGGAATGGTACATATGGAAGAAGGGACCGGAATTGTTCACTCGGCTCCGGGTTTTGGTGAAATAGACACAGAAATGGGAAATCATTACGGATTAACAATTATGTTCTCGGTTGATGATGCTGGCTGTTTTGTTCCCGAAGTTAAGGATTTTGCTGGACAATACGTTAAAAAAGCCGATGAAAATATAATAAAAGATCTTGAAACAAGGGACTTACTTTTCAAAGCGGAGAAAATTATCCACAGATATCCATACTGTTACAGATGCCAAACTCCATTAATTCAAAAAGCCCAAAAGTCCTGGTTTATAAATGTTCAAAAATTAAAGCCCCAGCTTTTAGAAAATGCTAAAAAGATAAACTGGGCAAACCCTGTATTTGCAAAACAGTTTGAAAACAATATTAAAGCCGCACCCGATTGGTGTATAAGTAGAACCCGTTATTGGGCTACAGTTATGCCTGTTTGGCGTTGTGACAAGTGTGGCGAAATCGAAGTATTTGGATCAAAGTCCGAAATAAAAGAAAGATCAGGTCAGGAACCCAAAAGCCTTCATAGAAACGGAGTTGATCACATAACATTTAAGTGTGAAAAGTGTGAAGGTACAATGAGACGAATCCCTGAAGTGCTCGATGTTTGGATGGAATCTGGTTCAATGCCTTACGGTCAGCTCCACTACCCTTTTGAAAATAAGGAACTTTTCAAGGTGACCTTTCCTGCTGACTACATTGTTGAATACGTGGCACAAATCCGTGCCTGGTTTTACTGTATGCATGTTATTTCAAATGCAGTAATTGGTGAAAACAGCTTTAAAAATGTTGTGGTTACCGGCGTAATGGCCGGCACTGACGGCAGAAAAATGAGTAAAAGCCTTGGAAACTACCCCGATCCGAAAGCCGTGCTTACAAATCTTGGTGGAGACGCAATGCGCCTGTATTTTATGGGTAGTTCAATAATGGTTGGTGAGAACGTTGACATGAACGAAGAAGAGCTTAGAAACCAGGTTAAAACAGTGCTTTTCCCGCTCCGAAACACAATCAAATATCTACAAATCTATGCAGAACTTCATAACTGGAAGCCAAGTTCGAGCAAGATTAACCCCGGAGAATCTAATCTTTTGGACAGATGGATTGTGGCTCGAACCAAACGTTTCCAAACTGAAGTCGAAGGAGGATTAGAAAGTTATAACATTCCATCTGCCACCAAAGCGATTGCCCCTTATCTTGACGACCTATCAACCTGGTACATTAGAAGATCCCGTGACCGATTTGCAGCAGGAGATGTCGACGCATTATCAACATTATACTGGGCGCTTGTAAAATTTATAAGGCTTACGGCACCAATAATTCCGTTTGCAACGGAGTCGGCATATGAGGCTTTAGTGAAATCTGTGGACAAAACGGCACTTACATCAGTTCACCTTGAACTGTATCCAAAGGCAGAAATACTTACAAAGGAGGATGAAGCACTTATGGACCAGATGGAACTTCTACGATCGTTTGCAACGACCGGTCAAATGATCCGTGTAACAAACAATATCCCACTTAAGCAGCCTCTCCAGACACTATATGTGGATACAGTATTGGACAATGGATTAATAGATATTCTTAAAGACGAATTAAATGTTAAAGATGTTTTGGAAGCAACAAAAGCACCATCCGACCTAGCTCTTGAAGAGGTAAAAGTTAAATCCGGGAAAGAATTTGTAACCCATATGCTCGGACTTGATCTAAAAATATCAGAAGAGCTTAAGAAAGAACGACTTTTAGCAGAGCTGGCTCGTCAAATCCAAGTTACCAGAAAGGAATCCGGTTGCAATCAGGCTGACTTTGTATCCCTAGCACTTCACACTAAAGATGATACAATACAAAAGCTAGTAGAAGCCAATCTTTCGGAACTCAAAGAAAAAACAAAACTGAGCTCGCTTGAGTTCAAGGAGAATTCAGGAAAAGAGTTAAAAGTTGGCGAATACAAGGTCACACTCCGAATACTAAAGTAAACGTTAACAAATGACTCACAACGAAGAAGGTGTCGGAACCTCACTTATTGGTAATGTACTTATATTTGTTAATGCCTTTCTTATAAACCTGATTGGACTTTTAGTAATCTATTCGACAACCATCTCACCTACCTCGGACGGATCGGGAACCATCTTAACCAGACAAATACTACTCCTACTTATCTCACTCCTTATATATTTCGTGATCTCCAAAATTGACTATACCTATATTGCCCAACCACAAGTAATAATTTTAACAGGACTTTTCTCGATTGGTCTTTTATACGGCGTACTATTATGGGGGATAGAGCTCAAAGGTGCTCAACGTTGGTTTGATCTTGGTGTCTTTACTCTCCAGCCTTCAGAATTCGCCAAAATATTCTTGATAATTGTATTTGCAGGGATTTTTACACTTATAAAATCAAAAAAAAGTAGCACCAAATGGTTAAAACTTTTGATTGCCGGGATATATTTACTTATAAACGCATATTTAATCTTCTCAGAGCCGGACGCAGGAATGACGTTTCTGCTACTTGCTATAGGCGGCTTTGTTATTGTATCGGGTTTCGATAAACCATTTCTGATTCTTGCCTCAATTCCGCTTGTTGTATTTTCTTTCTTAATTGCTATTGGAATATCTTACAAAATTCCATTGCTGGTAACTGTATTTGCGGTAATTTTGTTTGCATACTTTATTGTTGGTTTAATTTTATATATATCTAAAAGATTAAAACCTTCAAGGGAAATTTTAATTGTAGCACTTGTATTTTTGGTTATCGGAACATCCATCGGATTTGCCATAAAACCTTTCTGGGAAAGCAATATTTTAAAACCCTATCACAAACAAAGAATCGAAACCTTTTTAAACCCAGAGGCTGACCCAGAGGGAGCTGGCTTTAATGTTTCACAATCTAAAATAGCCGTTGGCTCTGGCCAAATATTAGGGAAAGGACTCGGGCACGGTACACAAAGTAAGCTGCAATTCTTACCGGAATACCAAACCGACTTTATTTTTGCCGCCTATGCGGAAGAGTTCGGATTTGTTGGGAGTACATTACTTCTTGTTTTATACCTACTTCTCATAATTCAAGTTTTATACCTCTCCAGCCAAATTAAGGACAGGTTCGGTGCAATTATCTGTTTCGGATTGGGAATAAAATTCGCACTTGAAATATTAATAAATGTTGGTATGAATCTTGGAATTACACCTGCAACCGGAGTCCCTCTCCCGTTTGTAAGTGCAGGCGGAAGTAACCTTTTAGCTAATTATATAGCGCTTGGGTTAATCCAAAGCATTTACAAAACCGATGCAGAGATAATAACCGCATAAGCCAATACTCAAATCCCGGCATTCTTATTTCTTACACCGAGTGAATCTTTATTAATTTTTTGTTATGAATTGTTAACCCTTTTCAAGTTATTCTATATTGAATAACTTTACCGTTTACAGTCTAATGAAAAATAAATTTGATTCCAAATACGAATTAAGTGATTGTCTAAAAATTAGCGAGGTGTTTGCCGCACCAAAAGAATTTGATTCAAATAACGATGGTCATGTTAACAACTCAGACGAATACATAGAAATATATAACTGCGGTACTACTTCGGTTAACCTCATCGGCTATCTGCTTGACGATATTACAACCGGTGGTTCTGCTCCTTATACAATCCCATCAAATACTTTACTTGATCCCGGAGGGTATTGGGTTTTTTATGGAAACACTACCGGAATCGTTTTAAACAATTCAAACGAATCAGTAAACCTGATTAATAATCTCGGCGAAATCATTGATTCTATTACATATTCCAGTAGTAGCTACGATATTTCCCTAGCCTATCTTCCCCAATGGGACATACTAATTAATGACATACCAACCCCCGGGGACAGCACTACGACTCCGATTCACTCCAATATAACAGAACTTTCGGATCAACTTTCAACAATTAACGGGATAATCACTAATATTGATACACCTTACAAAGGGTTTGCACTTCTACAAGACGAATTGTCGGTAATAAGAGTTCGGTCAGAGCTCATTCCGGAAGACTCTTTGGGTAAGGCATTTCAGCTCCTTGGATATTTTAAAGCAAGGGCAAATTATAACGAATTTACAGTACTTGCATTAAGGTCTATCGACTACAATCCAAGTTTCCCTTTGCTCGAAATATCTTCTCTCTCAACGGAACTTTTGAATATGACTATCTGTTTAAACGGCTATGCGTCACAAATCGATGAAAACACTATTCGATTAACCGACTTACAAAATAATGAAAACCACGTTACTGTACATATCCCGGAATCTATAACCGTATCAAACAACCAAATTGTAAACGCATGTGGCCTACTTGCTTACAAATATTCAAAATATCAACTTTATGTAACAGATCCTGCATTAGTTACGACTCAGGTACAGGGTACCCTTGGTTCACTCGTTAATACGGGAATCAACTACATTCCACTTTGGATTACTACTCTAGTACTAATATGTGGAATCTTTCACATTTTAAACCGCAAGAAAAAATGTGATATACTCTGACTGCATATTAATTAATCCAAAATCAAAATGCCTGCTACAAAGAAAAAAACTATGTCAACGCCAGCAACCGAACCTAAGCCAACCAAGGCCAAAATTTCAATAAAAAAGACCAACTTAAGGCTTGCAATAATCTCAATAATTGGAGTCCTTGCCGGAGTTTTATTAATGATTGCAATTGACGGATTCGTCCAGTGGTACCAGATATTCAAGGCTAAGGCCGAGGCTGAACAAACAGGATCTGTTGTTGCCGCATTGGTAAACGGTGAAGAGATTTATGTCGACGACATAAAAAATTATCTTTTTAACATGTATGGCCAACAGCAACTTGAAGCAATGATTGTCGACGAGCTATGGTTTCAAAAAGCAAAACAGGAAGGGATTACACTTGACAACATTACTACCGACGAAATGAACGCCGTTTTGGAAGAAGATGCCGCTCAATATGGTGGAATCGAAGAAATGAAAACCCTTGCAGAGGCAAGTGGCGTAAGCTTTAGCGAGATTGAACGTCAGGCCAAAATCGTTGCACTTAAGCGAAAGCTTGCAGGAAAAGACCTTTCTGTATCGGACGAAGAGCTTGCCGCATTTTTTGAAACTCAGGCGGAATATGGATACACTCAGGAAGAAATAGAAGAGTATTTTGAGGGAACGGAAGGCGTTCGTGAGTATCTTTTAACAGCTAAAATTGATACCGAAATCACCACAATAAGCCAGACTCTTTCAGATGAGGCTACAACAGAAAATTTTCTAAAGGACAAAGATAAGATAGAGATTCCCAAATACGAGGTTCTAAAGACTTACAAAACTATGTGGAATAAAATTGTTGAGTTTTTTAAGGCTGACTAGTTAGCACGTTCAACATATTTACCGCTTTCGGTATTTATTGAGATTCTGTCACCTACTTTTATAAATAGTGGAACATCGAGTTCATAACCGCCCTCTACAGTTGCCTTTTTGGTTGCTGTATTAGATGTGTTGCCCTTTATGGCATCTTTAGTATCAATCACCTCCCGTTGAATTTTTAGAGGTGCTTTTAAACCAATAGGTCTATTATCGTACACAACAATAAGGTAATTTTCACCCTCTTTCAGGAACTGTATAAACTCACCTATTAAATCCTTGCCCAATGAAATCTGCTCAAATGTTTCATTGTTCATAAAATTGTAGCTATTTCCATCGGCATAGAGGTACTGATATTCAACAATATTGACTTCAATTTCATCTACCCGCTCACCTGATTTAAATGTAAAAGAGATAAGTTTTCCGGTTTCAAGGTTGTTCATTTTTACACGAGTAAAAGCAGAGCCTTTTCCCGGTGACACAAATTCTTTTTCTATTATATTGTGGGGTTGACCCTCAAACAGAATGAACTGTCCTTTATATATTTGATCGGTTGGCGCTATGGTTTCCAAATACTTAATTAAACAAAAGCAATTATAGCACACCGGGTAAGGGAATAGTGATCGGTATTAAAACTGTTTTAAATAGCAGCCGGGCACCAATCCTTAAACTCACATTTTTTACACAATGGTTTTCTTGCAAAACAGGTGTTGCGTCCATGAAAAATCAGCCACAACGAAAACTCACGCCAGTACATTTTGGGAACAATTTTTACAAGATCTTTTTCAACCTTTTCGGCACTATGTGCATTTGACAAATCCAATCTGTTCGAAACCCTAATTACATGAGTATCAACAACAATTCCAACGGGCTTGTAGAACCCTTCATTTAGTATTACATTCGCACTCTTACGCCCTATCCCTGGAAGTGTTAACAATTCATTCATTGTACTTGGAACTTTACCTTTATGTTTTTCAAAAAGAATTTTACCTGTTGCAATCAAGTGACTAGACTTGGTTTTGTAATAATTCACTGATCTAATAATATTTTCCAACTCATCGCGATCAGCACTAGCAAGCGACTTGGCATCTGGATATCTCTTAAAAAGTGTAGGAAGAACTTTGTTTAATCTTAAATCCTGCATTTGAGCAGACAGCAAAACAGCTACTAACAGCTCAAAAATATTAGAATGAATAAGCGGTATCTGCGGATTAGGATACTTTTGGGAAAGTACTTGGATTATCTCATCTACTCTTTGCAAAGCTGTTATGTACTTTGCGGTCATAATCTTTTGGGCTTTGCAACAACCTTGGTTTGAGTCACGTGCTCAAACCCATACTTACCATGCTCTCTTGCTGAAAGCCCGGATGCTTTATATCCACCAAACGGAGAGTCGGGCGAGATATAGCCTACTCCGTTTATGCTAACCATACCCGATTCAATTTTTGAGGCGACCTGTTCGGCAGTAACTTTGTCTTTTGTATAAACATAGGCTCCAAGCCCATACAGTGTATCGTTTGCTAAAGCTATGGCTTCCTCTACTGTAGAAAATGGCACAACCGGCAGTATTGGAGCAAATACTTCTTCCTGCCAAATTCGCATATTGGGTTTTATATTTGTAACAAGGGTCGGCTTAAAGAAAAAGCCGTCTCTGTCGTAGTCTGGTCCGCCAATTGCTATTTGTGCGCCCTTTTTGATTGCATCGTTTAACTGATCGACCGCCAAGTTATATTGAGTTTCCGATACAAGCGGTCCTATTTCAGTGTTTTTATCAAGTGCATTACCTACTCGTTTTTGAGAAAATGCCAAAGTAAGTTCACCTACAACTTTGTCCCATACACTCTCGTGTACCAGAAGCCGCTTTAGTCCGTCGCAGACCTGGCCGCTATTTGTAAGCCTGTTTGAAACGATATTTTCCACCGCCGAATCGAGCGCTGCGTCTTTAAAAACAATACCTGGGGCCGAGCCACCCAGCTCAAGTCCGATTGGAATAAACTTTTTGGCAGCTTTCTCCGCTAGATACATTCCCACGGCTGTACTTCCTGTAAACATAATCATGTCAATTTCTTGACTTGTAAGTTGATCACCTGTCTTTCCATCACCATATATAAAATTTATTACACCTTCGGGAATTTTTGATTCAGCAACTACTTTCGCAAGTAAGGTTGAGAAAACCGAGACTAATTCGGAGTGCTTAACAACCACGGTATTCCCTGCAATAACGGCTTGCATACAAGCCCAAATAAAATTACCAACAGGATAATTCCAAGGAATAATTGCCGCTACAACACCCCAAGGCTCTCTATACTCAGTTAAAACGGTTCCTTCGGGACTGGAAATAACTTTTGGACACAGGTGAATTTTGGCACTCTTACAATATTCAGTTATAAAAAATACGGCATCATCAACATCTGCAAGTGCCGTCCTTATTGGCATTCCCATCTCGGCTGCGGCCGTTTCGGCTAACTCCTTTTTATACTCCTTAAATTTTATAACCAGAGACTTAACTGCAACTATACGATCCGATAGAGATAGCTCTTTCCAGGTTATAAATGTTTCTTTTGCAAGGCTTACCGATCGGTTTATATCACTAACTCCGCTTACGTTAACACTTCCTACTTCTTCTAGCGTGGAAGGGTTTATTGATATTAGTTTTGCCATGCGCCTTTGGGTTAACTTAATATCTATATTATACACAAATCTCAACAAGTAGACTTGCATTTACGGCGCAATTTGGTTACCCTAGATTAATGAAGAAAGCAATGTTTCAAAAACAGCTCGATTCTAAAGTTGTGCAGTGTCAGCTTTGCAACCACTTTTGTAAAATTGCCCTTAATTGCTTAGGAATTTGCGGTGTAAGAAAGAATATCAATGGAACACTTTACTCCACTGTATATGACAAAACGTCAGGAGTCGGACTTGATCCCATTGAGAAAAAACCTTTTTTTCACTTTCTACCGGGAAGTTATGCCTTGTCTGTTGGTACGATTGGATGCAATTTCGGGTGTGACTTTTGCCAAAACGATTGGATTTCACAGATCGGAAAAGATAAAGAAGTGAACCATCCTCTTTTGAAAGACATTTCATCAGAGGAGCTTATAACTACCTGTGTTAAAGAAAAAATTCCAACAATCGCATATACATATAACGAGCCTGTTGTATTTTTTGAATTTGCCTACGATACAGCAATACTTGCAAAAGCCAAAGGCATTAAAAATGTGTTCGTATCAAATGGGTATGCATCCAAAGCAGCAATAGATAAAATCTCACCCTACCTTGATGGAATAAACATTGACTTAAAATCATTTTCAAATGAGTTCTATAGAAAAATCTGTAAAGGAAGCCTTAAACCCGTACTTGAAAACATCGAAAGGTATTACCAAAATGGAGTCTGGGTTGAAGTAACTTCACTTCTTATACCAGGGAAAAATGACTCAGATAAGGAAGTTAAAGAAATGGCAAGGTTTATAAAGTCAGTTTCATCATCGATTCCTTGGCACATATCCGGATTTACACCATCATACAAAATGATGAACACTCCGTCTACCCCCAAAGAAACACTACTTAGGGCATACAGAATTGGTAAAGAGGTCGGACTTAAATATGTATATACCGGAAACACACTTGATAAATCCACCCAAAGCACGTACTGTCCAAAATGCAAAGCACTTCTTATTGAAAGAGATTGGACACTCACTACAGTAAAAGACTTAAAAAACGGAAGATGCGCTAAATGCAGAGAAAAAATCGAAGGAGTATGGAAATGAATAAAAGAAAAGCTAAATGTTCAGGAAGCTTTTATCCCGATACCGCATTTGAGCTATCTGCAATAATTGACAAATTTCTTAATGGCTTAACCCCACAAATTCCAAAAGGAAAACTAAAGGCATTAATTGTTCCCCATGCCGGATACATATACTCGGGTAAGGTAGCGGCACATGGCTACGCTGAGGTAAAGAACAACGAGAACAAATTTAAAACAGTTGTCGTAATCGGACTATCACATTCTACAGGATTTTGGGGAGTTGGACTTTCATCGATAGCTACATGGAAAACCCCACTGGGTGAAATTACACAAGATTCCCTAACTCAAAAGCTTGAAACAAACCCGGGATTTTCTTATCAAGACAATGCGCATGAGGCAGAGCATTCCGTTGAAGTACAACTTCCGTTTTTACAGACAGTCCTAAAAAACTTTAAATTTACACCCATACTTACAGGAAATTCATTAACCTTAAACGATATCAAGGACATTGCGGTACATATAAAAAACTATCTAACCGATGATACTCTAATCATTGTTAGCACCGATCTAAGCCACTATCTTTCGTATGAAACAGCAATTGATCTCGACAAGAAGACAATCTCTCAAATCATGAATAACGATTACATTACAAATCACGAGCAAGCTTGCGGAATTGATGGAATTAATATTCTTTTATCGCTTGCAAAAATTTTAGGCTGGAAAACAACACTTTTAAAATATGAAAATTCCGGCGACGTCACAAATGACAAAGGTGCCGTTGTAGGATACTGTTCAATTGGTTTTTACAAATAAATGAGAACAAAACTTAGCGAATCCGACAAAAAATTTTTGCTAAATCTGGCTCGAGGTACTATTAAGTCTGCATTTCCTGGAAATTATAAACCGCAAATCGACCAAACTTTGGTGCCTATTGCAACGCAAGGCCTAGCTGCAACTTTTGTTACCCTAACCCAAAAGGGTGAACTAAGGGGCTGTATTGGAAAGCTAACCGCAGTGCAACCGATGTATCAAGATGTTGCCGAAAACGCCTACTCCGCAGCATTTGAAGACACAAGGTTTTCGCCACTAACAAAACAAGAGCTTGATAAAACCAAAATAGAAATTTCTATTTTGACTCAACCGACCCTGCTGGAATATAAGGATACGAAAGATCTTTTGCACTTACTTGAAAACAAAAGACCCGGAGTTGTAATTGAAAAAGGATATTACACTGCAACATTTTTACCTCAGGTTTGGGAAGAGTTAGCGAATCCTTCCGAGTTTCTATCATACCTTTGTGCAAAAGCAGGGTTAGACCCCAACGAATGGGAAAGTGGCAATTTAATCGTTAAAACTTACACAGTGACAAAGTTTGAGGAAATCTAGCGTTTGTTTATGGTGGGCGAGACAGGATTTGAACCCGTGACCCTTCGGATGTAAACCGAATGCTCTAACCAGCTGAGCTACTCGCCCTAAACAAAACTCAAGAGCCCAATGGAGAATGATACAATATTTTGACGATTCAATCAATCTTCACATGTCGTTGTTTACATCTTCATCTTCATCGTAGTAGGGACAGGTCTAGACCGACACCCACATATAAAAACTGTTAATATACGTAGTATTTGGAATGACACAGCGAAGGTCTAAATAACCCATATTTTACGTATGACTACAAAAAAAAGATTCGATAGAGACACAGCTTGCATACACCCGCACCCCCATTCGCCAAAACTCCCATTCACCAACATGTCTACGCAACCGTGTCGGTCTAGACCTGTCCCTACTACATGGTTATGGCTTGTTATAAATCATCACAAACATTGCGCAACTTGCGCAACGTCCGTAAATGTAATATTATGCAACATAAATAACTTCATGCCACAAACTCAAAATGAAAAAAACACTTGAAGTCTCACTTGAATGCTTAGGTTGCCAGGCCTGTCTTGCCGTAGAAGGTGCCGAAAAATACCTAAAAATTGGTGATGACGGACTTATGAAATCGACAGGAGCTGTGGCAACTACAGAGGAAGAAAAAACACTTCTTGAAAAAATTGCGGCTGCCTGTCCTGCCAGTGTAATCAAAATCGTAGACGTAACCTAAAATGTGTAGGTTTACCTTAAAAAAATTGTGATATCCTTTTTATATGACAGATTCTAACAAATCCGAAAAATACTCCGTGTTTCTGGAGTGGACCTCTCCCATGCGAGTATACAAAAAGCACCACAAACAGGATTATATTATGGTTATAGTTCTTGCACTTTCGATTACAGCCTTATTCTTTATAGTCCGCCAGTATATGCTAATTGCAGTTGTTATAGCCGTAGTTTTCCTTGTTTTTGTAATGTGGAGCGTCCCGCCTGATTCCGTAAAACACAAATTAACCACAGTCGGAATTTATTCAATCGATCGCCTCTACGAGTGGGACAAACTTAGAGATTATTGGTTTACGGTTATTGACGGTATGTATGTCCTTAATGTTTCAACAAACATTAACTTCCCGCGCAGATTTATTCTGCTAATAGGCGAGGCTAAAGAAGCCGACAAAATTCATGGGATTTTATCAGATTACTTAAAATACCAGCTAAACAAGCGTCAGAATTTCCTCGATATTTGGATTGACGGAAAATACGTTCCCCTCGAGGAAAACACAATAAATCCCGAGAAACAACCCGATCTTGATCACAAGGCTTTAACTCAAGTTCCTAAGAACAAGAAATAACCAAATCCCCGAAAGAACAAGCGTTCCTGCAATAAGTGCCCATATATATGGTCTAGGATTGGGAAACGCCTGGCTTTTGTGTAAAAAATACCGACTACTAAAATACCCAAGTAAAGTTCCCAAACTAACAATAAAGGATGATAGTAAAAATATCAGTAAAACTACAGTTGGAATGCTTAGTTTACCATACGGAGTGTACGGCAATAGAACCTTGTTACTAATTATATAAATGAAAATCGCGATTTCACTTATGATTATTCCTAGTAACACCCTTAAAAATAACATTTTGCGAATTTCAACTCTTTAAAATTTATGCTGTAACCATTTACAATAATACCAGAAGAATATTGGATTGGAAAAGCATGGTTAAAACATTTATTTACACACCCTCGGAAAGCCTTAGGAAAATTATTTTTAATCAACTTGAACTTGTATCCACACCTATAGAGATTAAGCCCGAAGCATATATACCAACAGTAGAAGGTATTTTCATTATAGACATGCGAACAAATCTTTCCGAAAAGATCATTCGCCGAATTAATACCCAAAGCTATATTCTTGGAATCTATGGCACCATGATTTCGCAAAATACGACAGGATCAAGATTCGATTCAATTCTAAGTGAAAAGTTTTACTTACCGTTTCATATGGATCTTTTCTTTCAAAAGATCCTTTTTTACAAAACACAGCTAAACAAAAGACGATTTAACCAGATTCTTGGAGCACAAATTTCTCTAAACCCTTCGTTAAATTTGCTAACGGTTAAAGACAAAGTCATCAATTTTACTCAACTCGAGTACTCCATCCTCGAATATATATTATTTAACGAAGACCGTCCGGTTACAAAACTTGAACTTCTTACTCAGATAAAAAGCACTCGTGGTTATATTTCAACAGCCTGCCTACACGTTACCGTAAGTAAAATTCGGAAGAAGCTTAAGGCAAACAACATTCCAATAACAATAAACGGTTTATATAGACGAGGATATCAGTGCGACTTAAAAAACATAAAGTCCGATCCCTATCCACTACCTCTTCCGTTTAGTTCATGCTCATCGGCATGATTATGTGTAAAAAGTTTTCTTCTTCAGGAACTTTAAACACACCGGCAGCTTCAGGTCCTTCCCCCTCAAATAGGATCTGTTCTGCCTTTATTGTATTAAATAGTTCTGTTAATGACTTTGAACTAAAAATAATTTTCAGATCGTTTCCGGAAACTTTACCTGTTAATTCAGATTTGTTACTTCCAACTTCAACCAAAGTTGCTTCAAGCGAGACTTTGTTGCCCTTACTATCAAACGACAGTAGAGTTTTATTTCCCGGAATGTCTCTTGCAAAAATGTTAGTTTGCTTTAAAGCATCTTTAAAGGTCTCATAGTCAAACTCAGCTGTTGTATGTGAATCTGCAGGTATAACCGACTTGTAATCGGGGTACTCGCCTTCAATTAATCTACTTACAATAGTTATTCCGTCATAAGAAATTAATAGTTGCTTTTTGTCACCTACCAGATAGAACTTTATAAGATCTTTGTCATCTTCGGCCCCTGCAATAAGTTTTTCAATTTCTCTAAGTGGTTTTACAGGAACAATCCAGGGAAGTGAATCTATTTTGTCGACTCCTTTAACAAAGTATTGCGATAGCCTATATCCGTCAGACGCAACAAGGGATAGTCCCTTTTCGGCTTTGTCAAAGCAGACCCCACGAAAAACCGGGCTCGTGCCGTCATTGCCTGCGGCAAATGTTACATACAAAAGCGCCTTTGCAAGTTCTTTTGTACTAATTACAAATTCGGCATCACCGTTGGGTTTAGGAACTTCGGGAAAATCTTCCGGTTCAACTGTATTAAACTGTGCTTGAGTTTTCTTGGTTTTTACATGTAAAAGTTTGCCATCGGTACTTACTTCTATCTCATCTTCGGGTATCGATAGAATAAATTCCGAAAAAGTCCTTGCCGGAACGGTTGTTACTCCAGTATCGGATACATCGGCCTTTAGGGTAACCTGCATGCTAAGTTCAAGATTTGAAGCAGTAAACATTACTCCATCTTTTGATGCATTTATAAGGATATTCCCCAAAACAGGTATGGACGGTTTAGGATCAACCAGTCTCCCGATATTTGCCATGTATTTTGCGATGTCCGTGGTTTTGATTGAAAACTTCATCTGTCTGGGATTTTTTAATTTATTATCTACCCCAAGTGTAATATATTTTTTGAATGCTGTCTATTGGTACTATGTGATTAAAGTGCTCTAAGGTTTTTTCTTGAATATTTGAGCCCAGTTCGCCAATAGCCCAACCAAACACACAAAACTTATCCCTAAGGATAGAAGGTCTAAAATTCCAAACTGATCTGTTATTGACAATATTGTGTTAGCAAACACAAATAATACTGAACATATATATATACCTGTTTCTCTTTACAAACCCCCAGAGCGAACCTACATATAAAATTGGTTCCATAAAAAGTAGTATCTTTATTATCAGATACTCTGGTCTTCCCCAAAACCAAAGGAATGAAAAGTAGATTGCATATACAAGCCAGAAGGCTGCATTTACCAAAAGCAGCCAAATTGTTGTTTTTCTAATATCAAACACTACCACCTGTTGTAAAATGTTACAATTAAACGATCAGATCCTAGATGCTCAACCTTGAAACAATCATTACGATCACCATTATCCGAATATTCACTTCCATGATAGCAATAGGCTATTTCTCCAGGAGAGACTATAATTTCCAAACTTTGTTATTAAAACTTATCTTAATAGATTATACGCGAACCGATCGGAGTCGCTCAATCTCGAATTTTTCTTTAGTACCTCAAATTACAATGTTCCAGGACCTGTTCCCAAAGTTGCGAAAGAAACCAAACGACAAATAACTACCTGTCATAAAATGTAACGGCTAGGATTGTCGCATTATCCTTTTCATAACTGACCATCTGAAAACAATCAAGTTTTGATGAACCTTCCTTACAATAAAGTTCATCACCAGAGTAACTCTCTATCGTGAGATAGTATCCATTACTTTCAAAATAAACGATATTATCCTGCATAAGATCAGCCAAATTTTTTTCTGTTGTTTCATTATGTTTAACAAAAATTCCACAACTCGGATAATAACCACAAGAACAACTAATAGTTTCGCTTTCAGGTGCATTTCTTAATACACTTGGGATAATAAACTTCTGCCAAGAATATATCCTCTGCATATCATCCATACCACACGACCAAAATGAAAAGAAATAAATAACTCCCACCAAAATGGAAATAAGTGTAACCATTGACAAGAAAATTATGAGAAATCTTTTAACCTTTCTCCTCTTGAATAGAATTCTTATAAAGATAAAATACAAAACTTATCTTAATAGATTATACGCGAACCGATTAAAGTTGGTAACAAGTAAAGCCGTTAAGATATTGTTTACTTTGATCTTGTCTTTGTTGGAACTGGCATCGGCGGATTCCTTTGCGCCCCACAGTTTAAACAAACTGGCCTATGAACACAAAGCATGGCTCCACAGGATTTGCACGTCCACCTGGCCTTTTCTTTTTTGACAAATGCCCTAATTCCGTGGGCTTTAATAAAGTCTAGGTTTTCTATCATGCTCATGCCATAACGAGTTCTGTATCGCTTGTCTACATGTTTTACCAGCATACAGGGATATTTATCACACTCAAAGCAGTATTTAAATCCTTTTGCCTTTGCACACTCCTTCATTTTACAGGTTCCACAATACGTTGGCATGCCCTTTTCGTCTCCCCTACAACCTGCACAACGGTTCTTTTCACGGATATACCCAAGACATAAGGCACAGTTCATTCCGCATGGGGCTATTAGGTTGGACTTAATCATGGATTACGTTAGCTAATTATATACAAATAATAGCAGAAATTACGTAAAAGTAAAAAGTAACGATAAGATACAAACACAATTAGACAGGAACCTCTGTAGTTATATCCTAATATCGAGGATCAGAAACGTTAATTGTTTTGCCTACTAAAGATGGGTATGATAACTCAGCCATTAAGATGGACTTATAACACATTGATTACCTCCACCAGTTTTTAATGAACGGAATTTCGCCACAATGTGCCGCGACTATACAAAGTTTTGCGGAACGGAGTGGAGCAAAATTTTGGTGAGACACGAGCCGAGTGCCAAACCTTTTATCCCGTGTTATGTGACCCGAGTGGAGCGTAGCGGAACGAGAGCGCAGCATGGCTTTAGCGTTTCGCTCACTGCCATCCATGTTCACTATAATAAATTTTATTTTTTATTCCTTCAATAGCTTGCTTGATATATGGGATGACATTTTCTGGGATACTATCCAAGTCAAACCAATACAAATCATCGCACTTGTGAGGTTCCTTGTTTACTATCTCACCACCCCATTTTTCAGCAATAAAAAAGACATCAACTCTTTCATTATTTTCAGCAGTACCAGAGTTTCTGTGCATTACATGAACAACTTTCAAATCTTCAGGTTTAAGTAATATTCCTGCTTCTTCCTTTGCTTCTCTGATAATACATTGAGTAAAAGTTTCGCAAGGATCAACATGTCCTGCAACCATTGAGTAATTGCCGTCTTCATATCCAGTATTACAACGCCGAAGAAGTAAGATTTTGTTATCTTTGAACAATGTTAGATAAGAAGCAGGAATATTTTGATGTCTTTTTTTCGTCATAGTATCTATATAAAAAACAAAATTTATAACCTTTTCGTTTTTGGCAGTGCGCGAAATGTCACATAACGTTCCGCGTGTAGCCGAAGTTGCCGGAGCGTACTCGCGGAGGCAATTTGGGAGAGAGAGGTACTCCGCCCGAACCGGCTACACGCTGTTGTACGCAGTTCAAAAAAAAATGGTAATAAAAGTTAACTAGGTATACCAGCTTTTTTATTAACCATCTCAACATATTCTGCAATATTTTTTTCTTCTAATTGATTAACAGAAAATATTTTTATATGCCTGGCTGTTTTTCCACTACCTTCAAAAATTTTCACCTCTTCTTTTGATAAACCAATAATTGAAAAACCTACATGGATTCTGTCCTTCATTGCAGCAATATAAATTTTGCCTTTAGAGTAACATAAAACACCCCATTGAAAAAACTCATCACATTCCGGAATCGTTTCATATATTAATTTTCTCGCTTCTTCAATAAGCTGTCTTTCTTTAGGCTTCTGTTTTTCAATGTATTGTTTTATTTTTTCATCCATATAAACCTCTTTTTTTGAATTGCGTACAACTCGTTACTATCCGAAGTGTTTTCGTAATTTATACGAAAATTCGTATACTATACGAATCCACCCTGCTATAATAACACTAAATTAACTGTCCTAATTTTATCATAACCATATTTTTATGCAAAAAGAACTGAATATAACAATACGAGAGCTCGAAATTCGTGATTACAGCCCCAGAACAATAAAAAGTTATGTGAATGGTCTCAAGAAGTATTTCACTTTTAGAAAAAAGAACTTAAGTCAGCTGGACACCGAAAATATCAAAAGCCCTCTAATATAGTAATCAGCTTTGTTATATTAGAATGTATTACCGATTAAGCAATAACCTTTGAGATGATGGTATTACCTCCACCAGTTTTTCTCTGGAAAAGGCGTAGCCTCGATCCCAAAATTTTCTTTAATCCATTTGGCAATATCAAACATCACTAAAAACTCTGACCCTGCATGAGACAAGCCAATCGCAGTAATTTGGGCATCAGGATAATACTTTTCCAACACAGCTTGTTCCCCTGCCCCTCGTTCATTTATTCTTTCCTATGATACATTATCCCAATGCACGTGCCAGAATTATCGGTAGGAGCATATTTTCTTTGAATTTTATATCCAATACATTCACATACTAAAATGTACCCAGAATCATCACTACCTCCAGTAATATGCCCAGTAAAAATCACATAATCGTCGCATCTTTTAGGAATAATTGCATATATTACAAACAAGCCAAGTATTACCAATCCCACAATCAATAATCTTTTTTTGGCCCTTTGTATAACCTATGTTTGTATAGTAGGTTCTTTCATATTGGCCTATATTACCTTTTCAAATATGGGTAAGTCAAATATTGTATACTAAAGCACATCTGCGGAGAGGGTGGGATTCTCTACCTGTCGGCAGACAGGGAACCCAGCCCGCACACCTATAAAGGGGCTAACTTTCCCGAAAGCCTAGGCTTGCGGGAAGAATTTGACCAGAATACCGTGGCGAAGAATCACACACTCGGAGAGGGTGGGATTTTGGCCTTCGGCCAAGACGTGCTGATATTTTCTTTATGGTACGTTCCGCCCCCGTTTCACTGGGCTCTCCTACTTCATCCCTCTCCGGCTGACACCCTTTGGGTGCCACCCGGAGAGGGTGGGATTCGAACCCACGGTCCCGACAAGCGGGACGCCGCTTTTCGAAAGCGGTCCTTTCGACCACTCAGGCACCTCTCCCAGAACATAAACTAGGGCCAGATCTGCCTATGGCAAGGTCAGGCACCTCTCCTATTACGCGTAATTATATCCTATTTATTTGCAAACCCAAAGAGCGTGATATAATCGCCGCGTATGAAACCACTAATCCCTAAACACTATTCGTCGCTTATTGATCCTACCAATCCTAATGATCCACTTAGACTAATGGCTGTACCAAGCAAGCACGAGCGCAATATTAAACCATACGAGTTGACCGACCCTATCGGAGATAATTTTAAGTCCCCTATTCCCGGACTTATTCACAGATACCCAAATCGCATTCTTCTACTTACAACAGATAAATGCGCGATTCATTGTAGATTCTGCTTTAGAAAACATAATTTAGAAAGCACGCATACCGACCCTAAAAAAGTGAAAGCCTATTTGTCAAAACATCAAGAAGTTAACGAGGTAATTTTATCAGGTGGCGACCCTTTAGCTGATCTACCCGCTTTATTTTCATATCTATCCACCTTAAATGCACAAAACACAGTAAAGCTTGTACGAATTCATACACGCGTCCCTGTGGCAGCACCAAAGCTAATAACAGCAGGCGTCATAGCTAAACTTGCTAAAATTCAGCGGAAAAAACAGGTAATTATAGTGGTTCATGTAAACCATCCAAGAGAAATCAGTAAAAAAACAATTACGCTTACAAAAAAACTTCAATCTTTTGGAATCCTTATGCTAAGCCAGACAGTACTACTTAAGGGTGTAAACGATACTCTTAAGACACTTCCTATGCTGTTTACCAACCTAGTTCAGATAGGCATAAAGCCCTACTACCTTCACCATCTGGACAAAGCCAAAGGTACTCATCACTTTAGAGTTTCAATAAAAACCGGGCTTAAGCTCTACAAATCACTTCGAGGCAACCTTTCGGGAATTGCAATTCCAACATACGTTTTAGATCTACCCGGCGGATATGGAAAGGTACCTGTTGATTGGCTTAAAGAGGTTTCTCCGGGCAGATATAAAGTTAAAACCTTTGAAGGTAAAATCGTTTACTATGTAGATCCCGTGTAGGTCAGTAAAGTTAAAAATTCTTTCTAAAAAGATTAATAACCGTTGTAATCCCAAACACATAAGAAAGCCCTGCAATTGCGTACGAGTAATATCCTGCTGAATTAACAACATCTTCACTAATTTCTACGCCCCAAACAATTCTTATAAATAAAGCGACAAGACTACAGATGAGAAATCCACTAAAAGCATCAGCAAATTTTATTCCTTCAAAGGTTGCAAGCTTAAAATCTTTAACTTCATAAAGTTTTGATTTCATAAGCCCTCTGCTACCTAAAGTATACATAGCCAAGAATGTAATACCATAACCCACAATAAAACTAAGAATGTATGATATCAGATTCGAATTCCAAATATTAAAATGCAAATCTATTGACCCGATTACTAAATAGGCCACGAGGTCGTTAACCAAGATAAATGCGTAAAGAAATGACCATCCCCAAGCATTCATAAGAAAAGTGTCTATTTTTGTAATGTTCTTCATTTTTGTGTGCTACATAAAATATATTATCTAAGTAATGAATTATATCTCAAGCTTATTTCAATAGAAACTGTAATGTGCCGTTTAGATGATGGTGGTATAATCACTTATTCTGCGTTTAATTAATCTAAGCCGCCACATTGAAATGAACGTCCTGAGGAGATTGTTTGAAGGTAGAAGACAGACACAGGAAGCACAGGTTTCCCATCCTGAACCAGAAGATACCCTACCACAAGAACCCGATCTAGGTGAAAGACGTTTAGATTTAGAAAAACGTCAAGGAGTTCACCCGCCTTATTATGCGGCTGAACTTGCAATTACTTATGCACTCAATAAATTCCAAAAAAAGGTAATGAACCAGAGCTAAAAGTTCAGGATGTTGCTTTCACTTGTTCGGACTCAATAGAAGCATTAATGAATAGAAACACAGCCCAACTCGATGTAATAGAAGTAGACTTTTTTGGAATCGCCGGACCAATTGAAAAACCCACGGCTTACATATTCGAGGCACACAACAGAGGTAGACGCAGTTGGCAAATAGGATTTATAATAAGAGAAGTTCACCACGAAAACGATAACGGCGTTGACCATGTAGTAGAACCATTCGATACTAATAGCCTATGTCCCCCCAGAGAACCTCCTCCCCCTACTCCACAAGCACCCCAATCGGACCACCCGACTTAATAATATCTTCAAGAAAGTCGGCGTCAAACGGAATTTCCACATAAATCATGCCAGCAGCATAAGGCGCAATATCATATTCATTCCAGATGAAACCAATATACTCATCGGTTAAATACCAAATCTGACCGGAAGGAGGTTCTGTTTGACCGGAAAATGTATCCTCATAAAGATAACCCTCCCATTCATCAAGAGTAACAGTTTTAACACCAGTCCATAAGACTTCTTCCCAATCATTTGAGCCATCGTCGGTAAACAGGTCGGAAAGATTAAGCCTATTACCGGTTAAAACATTAAATGTAGCTGCCTTGGCAATATTGCTGCCATGTGCACCACCAGTATAACTTGAGGAGTAGTAGACTATACTTACAAAAGGATACTGATTTAAACCAATCTCGTAATACCCCTCAAAATAAAGATCACCGGAAGGATAATCGGAATTAGAATCTAGTACATCTTCACAAAAACCTTCTGCAGTAAACAAAGCCTCAAATTCTTGGTTTATATCATCGATATTATCCGACGAAACTTCCCCCCCGTCCAAAAGTAGAGTTAGTTCAGGAATTTCGTTTTCCATTGTGCAGAAATTTACATCATCCCATTCATCCTCGTCTTCATACGTCGAATCGACGACTATTTCGTAGGTTCCGTATACCAAATTATCATCATCTTCTTCGGCATCTTCTTCATCATCATTTTCCTCCGTTTGAGAATTATTATCTTCCGATTTTTCACTAAGACTTTCTACCCAGTCTTTAAGGTCATTCCATTTCCAAATAAGAATACCACTGCAGGAGCAGCTAATAAGTAGCAACACCGCCACAAGCACAGCAACAATAATTAGAATCTTCTTTTTGTCCATGAATGTAAAAAAATCTTAGATACTCCAATATACAAAGAATAATGAAATTTGACAAGGCTGGGAAATTACAAGTCGGGCAGGTTATAAACCCGCCCCTACAATTTGATATTATTTAATTTTCCCATCCATTAGACGTACAATTCTATCTGCCTTTTTGGCAATTTTTTCATCGTGGGTAACAAGTACAAAGGTTGCATTATTTTCCTTCTGAAGCTCAGAAATTAATTCCATTACCGAATCGGCAGTATGCGAATCAAGGTTACCAGTAGGCTCGTCGGCCCAAACTATACTAGGCTTGTGAGCGAGCGCCCTTGCAACAGTAACCCTCTGTTTTTGACCACCCGAAAGCTCATTAGGTGTATGTGCCAACCTATCGGAAAGTCCAACTCGGTTTAAAATTGTAATTGCACGCTCTCTTGCCTCAGCCTTTGGTACGCCATTAACAAGTAGCGGTAATTCAACGTTTTCAAGCGCCGTTAGAACAGGAATAAGGTTAAACGACTGAAATATAAATCCCATTTTTTTTGCCCTGTAAAGTGTCTTTTTACGATCACTTAATTTTTGAATATCCTGCCCATCTATAACAATCTCACCCCTTGTGGCACTATCTATTCCTGAAAAGCAGTTAAGTAACGTAGTTTTCCCTGATCCCGATGGACCCATTACTGCAACAATTTCGCCCTCAAATACAGTCAATGAAAGTCCGTCAAGTGCTCGAACCTCTGTTTCACGCCCTTCCTCGTATATTTTGTATACATTTTTTGCACGAAGTATGTCTTTTGCCATATTTATATATATGAATTTATTCGGGATAATTAGTTGCCTCCACTGGTTCAAGTTTTGAGGCATTAATTGCCGGTCTTAGGGATAAAAGTATAGAAATCAAATAAACACCAATCACAACGAGTGCAATCTCAAGCCTAGGAAATACCGGAGAAATGTCCGGTTGATTAGCATAGGCTGCCTTAAATGCATTTAAAGCACCGATAACACCCATAGAAAGCCCCACAGCAATGCTACTAATAGCAACAAAAGATATCTCAATGAAGAAAATGAAAAGAATATCGCTTCGTCCAAATCCAAGTGCTCGCAACATGCCTATTTGCTGCTTCCGTTCCTGTACCGATCTAACCGTCATTATAGCCAGTCCCGACGACCCTACCAAAAGATTAAAGGCTAAAAAGCCCTGAAACAAATACATAATCGAGTTGTATACGGATTGTATACTTACAAGCACATCGGCTATATTTGTAATTGAACTAACAGGAAGTTTTATTAAAGTTCTGTTAACCCCATTAGCAACCTTATCAAATTCAGCATCATCTGAAATTTTAACCAGGAGCTGATTATATCCGTATTTAAGCCAAATATCTTTACTAAATACTTCGTTATAAAAGGATGAACCGACAATTATTCCAAAGTTCGATGAGCCGGAAATTCTATTGTTATCTTTTAAAATCCCGACAACTTCGACTTCCCACGGGAATTCACCAAATGAATCGGTAATTGTAAATTTATCACCCACATTTATTTTCTCGGGTGATGGATATGCAAAGTTCTCCGAATAATCCATTCCAAGAACAATTTTTGAAGGATCTGAGTCGATAAGTTGCCAAATTTGATCTTCTGAATAACCATCTAGAATCTGTTCAAAATCCGCTTCAAACGAACTTAAGTACTGATAAGGAAAAGCTGAAATGAAATCTTCCCTATACTTTGCATCGGTAGGAGCCATACTCATCCCGGATGTACTTACAGACATCCCCTTCCCTGAATAACCTATCATTCTTACGGAAAGACCTCGAACCCAATCGGCTCGCTCAATACCTTCATTTGATATAACGGTAGACTCTATTTCTGTAAGATCCGCCTCTGTTATAAATGGTTGGGTATTGATTGACAACGAGTATTCTCCTAATATTTCCCTTGTTGCTTTATCCAACTCTTCCGCTACCGTTGCACGAACAAGTCCTATAAAAACCACGAGATATATTATAATTCCAAACATAATCATTGTTAATGCCGTACGCTTTATATGAATACCGGGATACCTAAAACTTATGTTTACAAGTGCTCTAAGCCGCGAAAATTTTGATACAATAAAGCTTGCAAGTTTTGCAATCAAGTCAAAATTAAATGCAATAACAATAGTTGCTGATACTACCAACGCAAGCCCATTTGAAAAGAAAATTACTACACCCTCGGTATAGTCAAGAATCTCTCCGATTGCATGAAACTTGTCAATAAACGTATTAAACAAAATAGAAGCAATTGCTGCAACAATAAAAACATGCTTTCCAAAATCCTTCTTAAAAATGTATTTAAGTACATTGTCTACAATAAGTGTAAAACCTATTAGAGCCATCATTATTCCGAAATAAAGTCCCATACCTTCGGTAAGTCGCACCATTTTAGTGAACATTGTTTCGGAAAGCTCCGGGAAGTTGGGAATTTCCCCGGAGATTAGCCTATCAAAAATTGCCTGCGCCTTTTGAGAAATTCCAATTAACCCAATTCCGGAACCCGTTAATAAGAAATAGCCGGTAAGCTTAAGTATTACCCAAGCATTAAACTTGAATTTTTCTCTGGGTTTTATTTTTCTTATTGCCTCAACAATATTAAGCCGACTTATTCCGGCACTAAGTATAAAAGAAGTTACTACTGTTATTAGAAATCCGACCAGAAATCCCGTTAAAATTGTATTATGATCAAATCCAAAGGCAAGTGTAAAGGAACCGGCCATACGACCCATTCCACCAATTCCTGAAATAAGCCGATTTAGGAATGCAATTATCACATATCCTACACCAATTCCGAAACACATCCCTACTATTGCAGAAAAGAAAGAATATATGATAGATTCATACCCAAATATTAGAGTCAATTTTGACCTTGTTAATGCAATAGCTCTTAAAATACCAAGTTCTGTTTTTCGCTCATCTGCAAGCATTGCAAATATATTTACCAAAAGAATAATTCCGGCCAGAACTCCGAACATACTTAAAATCAAGAACATATCGGCAAAAACTCCTGCTCCATATCCGTCGAGTGCATCGCTTTTTCGTTCACCAACAATAACTTTAACTGTATCCCATGAAAGTTCATCAATTTTACTTTCTACATCAGTTTTTACCTTTGCCCCATCATAGTCTTTAGGCTCGAATCCACCCGCAACAGAAAGATAAATTCTGTTGTATATGTCATTTTCATATCCAAGTAGATCCTGAACATACTCTCTTGAAACCCAAAACGAGTTATGCTTTAAAATTCCGTTTTCCGGAATTATTGAACCTATATCGAATGTAGTCTCGTTACCAAAAAATGACAACAGTAATTGGTCTCCCACTTTGGCATCGGTATTTTTTGCAAATGACTCCGAAACCGCAATAGTAGAACCCGTAAGCACAATATCAGGAAAATCAAACTCCGAACCCCAATCGGAAAGTTCCGGAAGCTCGATTCCTATTAGCGTTGAGTTATACGCTTTTATTGCAGGTTCACCGTTTTCAAGCTTTGCGGGAGAAACATCAAGCTCGATTGCTCCTACAAACCCGTCGTACTCATCGGTATTAAACTGTGCAGCAAGCTGATCATATTTTTCTTGATTTATTCCATCAATTAGCTCTTCACTTAGTCCAAGATTTTTTACAGAAAGCACAACATCATTTTCTCCCACCTGGTTTATAACAACACCCGAAAGGGTTTTATCAAGCGAAAATGAAAGCACAAGTGAGCCCGTTATTAGAGCCGTTCCCACCATGGATCCGATTATTATTAATATTGTGTTTCCAAATCTTCTAAAAACATTTCTTATTCCAAGCTTAACAATTAAGGGATTAAACAAACTAAAAACCAATATTAGTCCAGCTATAATTGCGATTGCCGTAATAACCACTTTTGCTCTTTATAAAGTAATCAGATCATTATGGTATCAATATTAAGGAGTCCAGTCAATGCGGTTTCCTTAAAAATTCAAAAAGAAATTGCCCTGCCCAAGCGGCATATTTACCCCAATAATTTCTGTACCAATCAACAACTTCTTGATATTTTGCCGTAGGTGATATGTCGTATCGTTCACCAAAGATTCTTCGCATCCATACATCCTGTGGAATAATATCATCAAATCCTAACGAAAAAGACATTATACAGTCGGCAACTTTAGGACCTACCCCGGGAAGCCTTAATAGCTTAGACCGCGTCTCGGCCTCGAAGCTTTTATTTTTTATTTTACTAACTTTTGATTTACCAATCTGATAATTTACATCCAAAAGTCTTTGCGCTGCTTCTTTAATAAAAGGTGCCCTGTAACCTAATTTATAAGAAAAAAGCCTATCAAGCTCCAAATCGGCAATGCCTGCCGGATCAGGAAACAAATATCGATTACCCGTTGGCGTTTCTACCCGTTGTCCAATATCGGTATACAACAAACGTATACTTTGTTTGATCAATGGGATGTTGCGATTGGTACTTGAAATAAACATAATTACCGTATCGGCAAACGGTTGTGATATAAGCCTTAAGCCTGAAAGTGATGAAACTGCCGACTTTGTAAGCGAGTCTACAGCTATCTGATCAATTATTTCTCGATAAGGAAGGTCCAGCCGAAAATATTTACGAATAAACTCATAATCGTCAAGATTGGGATATGTCTGCCAGAGAAAGTCTTTGCCGTACTTTTTAAGTTCAATTACATTCTGGCTTGTGACACCATAATAAACCTTGGCTGTTTTGTCGTACTCCCAGGTAAGCCCCTGGCCACCCAAAAGTGTTAAATCGGGATTAAAGTTACTTATTTCCAGCCTGTTCATTTTTAAATTCGTTTAATTCCTCTGAAAATACTTTGAAAAACCCTAACCCCTCGTAAATCCTTCTAATGATCTTGCCGGGCTTTACCAAAAATCGAATTAACCATTCAAGCCCCAGGCTATTAACCCATCGTGGGATAGTTAAATCTTTGCCGGCCAGCCTATTAAACAGTCCACCAACACAAAAAACGGCATTGGTATTTGCTCTAAACATCCCTATATTTTTAAGCACAAATTTTTCCTGATTGTGTTGTTTACCACCCATAGACAAAACCACAAAGTCAGGTTTCTTGGTACTTATATCGTTCACAACAGGTGTAAGATCGGGCATTCCGGATGCCCCTTCCCTTAAATTTTCAACCCAGGCGGGTGCATATCCGGCAATTATAAGATTTGGAAAAGTATCTTTTAAATAGTCTACCGTCTTTTTTATAACTTCATCGGTTCCGCCCACAAGATAAATGGATTTTGCAGCTTTCTCGCATTCCGCAAAAAAACTTTTATAAATATATGTAAAACTCATAACCTGCGTATTCTCCGCTCCAAAGAAAAGATTTAGTACAAAATCTACATATTTACCATCAACAAGAAATTTAAACATTGAGAGTTCGACCCTTGTAAAAGTTTCCTTAAGCTCAATAAATGTATTTACGTTAAGGTAGCTTATTGCTTTAAATTCGTTATCGTTTACTAAATAATCAATTATCTCCCGCTCTTTTCCTATAATCACATTGTAGGATGGAAGCTTAAATAGCTTAAAGCTCATCTTTCCTTGTGCAGAACTAATATTTTTCTTCTTATTAGACTTTCTTCTCTAAACCAATACATATCAAAGTTAGGAATCTTTTTTGAAAGATAACTAAACCACCTAGGGGAAGAAAAACCTATTCGTCCAAGCATCTTAAGCTCCTTACTCAGATGGAGCGGAATCCAGCCCAGTCTGGTTTTATATTCGGGAACCACCATGACTATCGAATCTATCGGCTTTCCCAACTGCCTATCAATGTATTCAACTTTGTTTAAAAAGTCTATATAAATATTGTGTACATTTTTAATAATCTTTGCGGCTTTTTCCGTTTCCAAAACTCTTAGTACCGGCGGACCTAAATAAGGCTCCGTTACGAAAGCGATATTTGAATTGATCTCGATTCCCAGCTCCTTGTACACTTTATGTATACCCACAATTACATTCTGCTTTAAAAACACAAACTGACCAGACTTATCCCCGGCATAATGACCCGACTCATCAAGCCGATTCATTAGCCAATCAATGTTACCCTTTGTGTTTTTTATGGCCCTATCACTTATGTCCGTACCGATAAGGTGATATCCAAGATCAAGTGCCTCCATAAGTACAGCCCCACTACCGCAAAATGGATCCCAAACTACCTTTGTTTTGCCTGTGTCGGCAAGATTTACCATTATTCGAGCAAGCTTAGGCGGAAGCATTCCCGCCTCTTTATCAAAAAATGGCTTATCGTAATCACGTTCTCTAAACTCTTCGTAATCTTGAACCCAATCCGTAGATCCAATGTAAACATAAGTAGAGTCGGCAAGTACCTCAAACTCTAGTCCTTTGCCTTTTATTTTCTTGTCAAAAACAACGGCCGAACTTACGAGTGAGTTCATGTCTCCCGGAAACCTAAGTGCAATACCTTCCGCTCGTAAAGTCTGCTTAAGCCCCATTAAAACATTTTTCTTGCTAATTCGTAGGTTTCTTACATTCCCTCTAAAATTTAAGATAACCGAAAGCTTATCTTTCTTGTTTTTAACTATACTTTTGATCAAAGTTGAAATAAGAATATCTTGTGAAAAATCCTTTATATCGAAAACTTCAAGAATCTTGCCTGACTTTACAATTCCCCCAAGCCGTTCAATATTACACTTTTTAAAATCGGATTCAATAATGAAAAAATCATCGTTAATAGTAGTAAGATCAAATTCTGCCTTATGTACGGACAAATGGTTAACTACTTCAGCAATAGATAATCCCAATCTATGCCCAGGAACAAAAAATCGTTTATCCACGTTATAAATGAAAAAATCTAATTATGGGCAATTATACCATTCCTACGGACGTAAGAGTATTTATTTTTGCGAAGAAGTCTTTTTTGCTGTTGAAGATTTTTTTACGGTCGCTTTTTTAACCGGCTTTTTTCCCACGGATTTCTTAACCGGCTTCTTAACGGCAGGTTTCTTTACTGTTTTTTTTGTCGCAACTTTCTTAGTGACCTTCTTGGCAAGTTGGCTTTTGGATTTAGTTTTCGTGACTGCTTTTGTAACGTTCCCTGAAGAAGCCTTAGCAGCCTTTTTATGCGTATTTTTAGCTTTGGACTGCACAACTACGGTTTTAGTTGATTTAACGGATTTTACACCTTCAGCCTTGGCAACTACCTTCCCATCAACTTCAATACTTTTTACGAAGAGCCTTGTAAATTCCTGCCTGTGCCCACGAGTCCTTCTATATCTTGACTTAGCTTTATACCTGTAGATAACTACTTTATTATCCCGGCCGTGAAGCTTGACCTCAAAAACCACTTTTGCACCCTTTACTGTAGGCTTGCCTATTAGGACATTATCACCATCTTTTATGAGTAAAACAGAATCGACCGAATATTCTGTGCCTTCCTCAATATTTAACTTTTCAACGTCGACAAGACTGCCCGGCACCACAATATATTGTGTTCTGTCGTGCTCAATAACCGCAAATTTATCACCTTTCATTTTACAAACTACAAATTAGAAATAAGCCGTTGATTTTAATATATTATAAGGATTTTATCAACATGCAATTGCTGATTATATCAAGTAGCTGTATAATTGACCATATAACATAATAAACCTAACAACATGTTAGACCTTCGGATACTTCAGGAAAACCCTGAACTCGTAGCAGAAACCATGAACAAACGAGGGCTTTCAGGCAATTCAATCGTTAAGACATTTTTGGAAATGGATTCATCTCGAAGGGCACTTATTACAAAAATTGACATTTTTAAAAAAGAACGCAACGATATAAGCGCAAAGGGCAAAAAGCCTACAGCAGAGGAAATAGAAAAAGTTAAGGAAATAAAAACCAAAACTGCCGAACTAGAAACCGCTCTAAAAGAGCTTACAGCCCGCTGGCAAGAAACCTATGATCTTATTCCCAATATTGCAAGACCGGATACCCCTAACGGTAAAGGCGAAGCCGACAATGTCGACGTTTATGCCTGGACTCCTACAGACGGTGAAATTCCGGCTAGCAAAATAAATAAGCCGGGAAGCGCAACAAAATTCATGCCAGAGTTTCCATCGCATGCTAACAAAAACTTTAAAGGAGCTCATCATATCGATATTGGAAAAGCACTTGACATTATCGACAACGAACAAAGCGCAATCGTATCGGGCAGCCGCTTTACCTATATCAAAAATGAAGGCGCTCTCTTACAGTACGCATTATTCGAACTTCTTAAGGATAAACTTATAACCGAAGGATTTATCCCCGTTGTACCCCCACTTTTAGTCAGAGAACGTGCACTTTACGGTACTAGCCACTTTCCTGCCGACAAGGAACAAGTCTATAAAATTGACGGATCCAACGTAGAAGACAACAATCAATTGTATCTTGTAGGCTCGTCAGAACCTTCAAACTTTGCCTTGTATATGGATAAAACTCTGGATATAAAAGACCTGCCAATTAAACTTATGGCATATACAACCTGCTTTAGAAGTGAGGCAGGATCATGGGGCAAGGATACTCGCGGCATAAAACGTGTTCATCAGTTCGACAAACTTGAAATGGACTTAATTTGCCATCCCGATGAATCTAACGAACTTGCCGAAAATTACCTGCTTGGAATAAACAAATGGCTTTTGCAAACACTCGAAATACCATTTAGAATTGTACGCAAATGCTTTGGCGACATGGGCTACTACGCTTCACATGCCCAGTGGGATCCCGAAGCATGGCTTCCTTCACAGCAAGAATTTATGGAGGTTGGCACAAGTACAAACACAACCGATTATCAGGCACGAAGGTTAAACATTAAGTTTACAGATGTTGATGGTCAAAAGAAATTTGCACATACTGTAAACGATACCGGCGTAGCAATGGGCAGAATGATTATTGCAATAATTGATAACTACCAACAACCCGACGGTTCTGTTAAAATTCCAAAGTCCTTGCAAAAATATATAGGGAAAGAGATCATTAGTAAGTAACTCGGTACAACCTTTAACAGATACTTGAGTCTGAGTTTGCAAATATCTTTCTAATTATATCTTCCAGTTCAACCTCGGAAATATCAATATCGTCGACAGGTAGCTTTTGAAGTATTTGACTTGCAATTTGGACATGACCTTCTTCCGGAACAGACAATGTATACGAAAAACCGTCATCACTAGAATCAGTAATTTTTCCAAATACTTGAATATCTTCCCTATTAACCGACTTAGTAAAAACAAGTTTCAAATATTTATGTGTCGCGTATTTCTTTACAAGGGTTGAAATCTCACCATCAAAAACAATGCTGCCTTTTGAAATTACAATAATCCGTTTGCAAAGCTCCTTTACGTCGTCCATATAATGACTTGTCAAAATAACGGTTGTTTTATAAGTTTCATTGTATTCCTTTATAAATTCACGAACCTTTTTTTGAACAACAACATCCAGTCCAATTGTAGGTTCATCTAAAAACAAAATTTGCGGTCCATGTAAAATCGATGCCAATAATTCACATTTCATTCGCTGACCCAACGAAAGTTTTTTAACCGGTATCTCCAATATATCCTCAATTTCTAGAATTGAAGAAAGCTCTAAAACCGAATTTTTAAACGTGTTTTCAGGAATATTATAAACGTGTTTATTTAACATAAAGCTATCCTTAGCAGGAAGGTCCCAAATAAGCTGAGACTTTTGCCCCATTACAAGAGCAATCTTTTCCTGAAATTCTCTTTTTCTGTCTGTCGGAGTATGTCCAAGTACCTGCACTTGTCCACTTGTTGGATACAAAATACCCGAAAGCATTTTAAGGGTTGTGGTTTTCCCTGCTCCATTTGGTCCTATAAATCCTACTATCTCACCGGCATCAATCGAAAACGAGATATCGGATACGGCCGAAACCTTAAAATAATTACGCTTTAAAAGTGACTTAATTGAACCCAACAGCCCGGTAGCCTTCTTGTATTGATTAAAACTCCTGCTTAAGTTTTTTACCGAGATTACTTCCATTTTTTGGGTACTTGAAATTATATCGAACCGGAATACTTTCTTATTCCAATACGCCATGTTATTAGATTAAGAATTAACAAAATAAGTAGCAACGCCCCCTCCATACCGATAACGGACAATGCACTAATCCTCCCCGTTAGAACCATTACCGGATAACTGGTTGCAAACGCAATTGGAAGCACATATGACAAAAACCCGCCAAGATATTTGTTCATCTGATCTATTGGAATACGACCAAGATCACTACTGTTACGCAGAACCGATAAAACTCCACCCGTCCGACCAATAATCAAAGTTAACCCAACAATATTTAGGAAAAACAAATAAACAAGCAAAATCCCAAGGATTGTAACTATCCCACATATGACTACTGCACCCCAAGTTAGGCTTTTACCTATTAACCCAAATACAAAAAGCGGTAAAACGTTAATTACGGTTGCAATTATTTGTGCAACAGCGACCTCCTCAAAAGAAATCTGGAAAATCAGGCTTATCGGCTTTAACAAATATTTATCCAGATTACCTTCATTTATTTTATCGTTAAACTTTTCAAAATTATTGTAGTAAATAGAATATGACAAGTAAAAAGATATTTGGCTAAATGCCAGTAGGAGCACAAGATCATGTGCGTTCCAAGTGCCAAGACCGCTAATATTCTTAAACAGAAACCATAATGAAACTAATTGACCGGAAGTCCAAAGAATATTTGCTAAAAGACCCATCCCAAGATTAAACTTATGTGCCATTAAAAGCATAATCGAACTCTTAAAGTACTGTAAGTAGATTTTAAAATATCGAAACATTGCACCTTAAGAAAACTTAAATTCCAACTCCTTCATACTTCTTGAGACCCAACCGATAGAGTACTTTCCCAGTAAGATACAAAACAACAGTCCATCCGAGAAGAATAACAAAGCCCCAAAATACTTTGTTGCCAACTACCTCACCCTGGAAAATTGTTATAGGAAATGCACCCCAATAAGGAATTGGCGTATATGCAAGAATAGTCTTTAAACTCTCGGGAAAAAGAAAATATGGAATATATACCCCCGCAAAGATGTTCATGATTAAATCCCAAACAACTATAGTAAAGTCTATTTCGGTAACCCAAAACGATAAAGCCCCAAATATCCACATAAACAAAATCCACGATATTTCACCCAGAATAAGTGCCAAGATAAATAGTATAAATGCTGTAAAAGAAACAGGTGCGAAAATCCCGGGAAGAAATATAATTGCCACAGCTATCAAACATGTAGGTAAAACAAGTCTTTTAATAAGGGTAGAAAAGAACCTAACCGTGGAGGCAATTCTAAAATCAATTGGCTTGCAAAGAAAATTGTTTAACTCTCCCGTATTTATGCCTTTGGACATAAACACAGCAACCTTACCCGAATGCAATGGATTGACTACAAGATAATAAATTAAGAAATATACAAAAAGAGAGCCAACATCCGAAACACTACCCCTCCACAAATAGAAATAAACAAGTAGTCCGATTGTTCTTAGGAGAGGATCAAGTATAAAATCCAGCCGACGTTCTAAATCTACGGCGAGCTGTGCCTTAAAATAATACCAATACATTAAGAAACACCGAAGTTATTGCATGAGTTGGGTGCTTGTTGTTAATCACTCACGGATTACCAATTACTAATCACTTTTACAGAGCCAACGTAATCATATAAATCAGGTTTACAACCGGGACAAAGAATAAAACGATGTGCCAAGTAGGTTTTCCGAGCTTTGAAAGAATCTTTATACATGCAATTATACCAAAAACAAACGCTACTACTCCGATACAAGGAATGTAAGAAAGAAGATATAACCACTTGTTTTGGTCACCTAATTCGAATCTGTACATACTTCGAAGCACAGGAACCCAAGACTGCCAGTCGTTTGGAGCATTGAGCTTTTGGGCTATTTTGTAAATTATGAATGATTTAATGACATATCCTATCATTCCCAGAAAAACTACCATTACGCCATAAACAATAATTGCCCATAACGGAATAGTGTTAAGATTTAAGAAACTTGAGAGATCAACACCCAGGATATAGTTCATTATTTATAAAAGTTATATTATATACGACAATTAAACCAGACTTTTGGCTAACTGTCAACAGCTAAGGCTTTCATAATACCTAATCCGACGATAGCTGCAGTCTCGGCACGAAGTATATGATCAGAGAGTTTTATAGTAAAAAGGTTATCTAAATCGTTTAGATTATCTTTGTCCTCTTTGGAAAAACCACCTTCAGGTCCTACAAAACAGTTTGTTCGTTTATGTTTTAGAAGCTTGGATTTTATCGAATCAATCGAAACTGACTTAGAGCCCAAATCAAACATGACATTTAAATCTCCTTTTAATATATTGTCGGCTAAATTTAAAATTGCAATAGGATAACTTATAAGCGGAACCCTCACCTGCTTGGACTGCTTACTTGCAGCAACTATAATTTTTTTAAACCGCTCATGTTTTGAGCTATAAACATCTACACTAAACTGTGAGTTTTTCATAACAACGGGAATTATTTCGGAAACACCAAGTTCGGTTGCCTTTTCGATTACCAATTCAAATAGCCTTGGCCGAATAGTTGCAAGAAAAAGTCTGAACTCGATTTTATCAGACACCGCCTCAAGCGGTTTAATAATTGAGCCTCTCACCGCAGATTTAGAAAGGCTGTCTATTACTCCCTCATATACCTGAGTATCGTTTACAATTTCTATATGATCACCCGGGGTTAACCTTAAAACCGTTGTTATGTGTTTTATGTCAAATTTCTCTTCTATAAGAAATCCTGAACTATTTATTTTGGACGTAAAAAATCTAAACATCAAGATACTTCCGATTTTTTAATTTATCGGGCATACATTGCTGATCTGATTTTTTGCCGGGCAAGTCGTGATCGTACTCATATCCTTTGCCATAACCCAAACCCTCCATAAGCTTAGTCGGTGCATTGCGCAAATGCAGAGGTACAGGTAAATTGCCAAATTTCTCTACATCGGCAGCCACCATGCCCCAAACCTTATATGCCGTATTGTCTTTGGGACAGTTTGCAAGGTAAATGGCAAGTTGCATTAAAAATACGTTACATTCAGGCATTCCAACCTTTTCGATGGACTCATAAACAGTTAGTGCCAAAGAAAGTGCAGCCGGCTTGGCATTCCCAATATCCTCACTGGCAAAGCGCACCAGCCTTCTTGCAACGTATCTAGGGTCTTCACCTGCAATAAGCATTCTGCCAATCCAATAACAGGCAGCATCTGCATTCGAGCTTCGTAGGCTTTTGTGGATAGCTGAAATTATGTTGTAATGCTCGTCGCCGGTTTTGTCATAATAAATTTGCTTCTGAACAGCATTTTTAACAAGTGCCACCGTTATATCTTTATTTTTGGGCGGTAACAAATTAATGGTTATCTCCAGAATATTTAATGCAGAACGCAAATCCCCATTAGAAATTTCGGCAATTAAATCAATCACATTCTTTTTGATCCGGAAGTTTTTTTCTTTCTGCAGATCTTTTATAACTTTCCCAAGGTAACCGGCAATTTCGGGTGCAGTATGTCGCTCAAACGTAAAAATTTTTACACGTGATAAAAGTGCGGCATTTAGTGAAAAAGACGGATTCTCGGTAGTTGCACCAATAAGCGTTATTAATCCACTTTCTACGTAAGGCAAGAGTACGTCCTGTTGGGCTTTATTCCAGCGATGAATTTCGTCCAGAAACAAAACAACCTTTTTAGAAAAGAGTTTTGATTCCTTTGCACTTTTTACAATATCAAGAAGCATAGATTTACCGCTGCTAACAGCTGACATAGAATGAAAATCATATCCCAGCTCTTTTGAAAGAATTATTGCAAGCGTAGTTTTGCCCGTACCGGGAGGCCCCCAAAACACCATAGACGGAAGTTTTTTACTTTTAATAAAAGATCTTATTGGTCCATCTTTCCCTACAAGATGCTTTTGACCCACAAAGTCTGATAGATCAATAGGTCGGTATCTATAGGCAAGCGGAGTTAAAATGTCATTCATAATTAAGAACCTGCTTAATTGCACAGTAATTATACAACAATTTTGATATAATAAATATTATGGATAACTTCTAAAAGGAAGCCATGAACATTACCCTTTGGGGAACATCAAGAATAACACATACAATACTAAAAGGACTCCTTGAAAACAGCGATCTTAATATAACTACTCTCATAACTACCAATATTAAAACAACTTATGTTCAATTAATTGAGCTTTGTAAAACCAAAGAAATACCGGTTACAGATAAACCTACAGGCTACAAGGGTATAAACATTGTTGCCTCGTATGGAAAATATATTCCGGAAAAGTTTTTTGGAAACCCTGATTCAATCTTTATAAACATTCACCCTTCTTTACTTCCAAAATATAGAGGTGCAAATCCAATTGTGGGAGCAATCCTGGTGGGAGATACAAAAACCGGTGTTACGTTTCACCGAACCGTAAAGGGAATGGATGAGGGAGAAATCTTCCAACAATTTGAAGCCTCAATTGTGCCATCCGAAACAGCCTACTCTCTTGAATATAAACTTGCAAAACTTGCTCACGAAAAGTTGCCGAATCTGTTAAATAACCTTGAATTTATAACACCTTTTGCACAGACGGGAAAACCCTCATACGCTGACAGAACCCTGGTGAATTTTGACACAGCTCACATCGACTGGAAGACACCTGCAGAAAAGCTAAAATGGTTTATCCAAGCCTATTTTGATAACCCTATTGCGTGGACGAAACTTGATAATAAAATATTAAAAATCTACCCCGGGGAAATGATCTTTATAAGTCATGACTACACCCCGGGAACAATATTACTATCAAAAACGGCCCCCTTTGTTCAAATTGCGTGTACACGGGGCTTGTACACTCCAGGTAAACTTCAACTCGAAGGGAAACAACCTGTCGAGCCAAAAGCCTTTTACAATGGATATTTACGGTTTAACAAAACCGTATTGGAATAAGCATCCTTGGCCTACCTATAAGCCAAATTCTGTCCTCCCCGACAAGTCGGGAATGTATGACTATCAATCTATGCGGGCGTTTTTGCCCTTGCACCAGACAGGGGTTACCACGCATCCCAACATTACTGTTGGAACCGGTGGGCTCTTACTCCACCATTTCACCCTTACCCCGACAAGTCGGGGCGGTATAACTTTCTGTTGCCCTTTTCTCCGTAAGCTTTCACCTACCTCTGTCTCCAGAGTGTCTATCCCGAAAAGTCGGGACCACATGGTGTCTGGACTTTCCTCTTCAATAAGAAAAACCTATCGAAGCAGTCATCCGATAAACCAAGGATGTTATATTATATCAAATTTCATCGTTTACTGTATCACTCCTCCGCCGGAAAGTACTACCCACTGAAAGATTCCACGATAATCTTTCAAATTGACAGATTCAAGACTTTAATCACACGGATTACAACTGGTATAGTAATTTATGGTATTTAGAGTTTATTCATCGACAACCTATGGCGTTACCGGTCAGATGGTGACTGTAGAGGCAAGCACCAGCAATTCCTTGCCTTCTATTCGAATCGTCGGATTACCCGATAAAGCAGTAGAAGATGCAAAAGAACGTGTTTGGCCGGCAATCAAGAATTCCGGACTTTCACTTATCCCCAAGAAGATTACAATAAATCTTGCCCCGTCATATATTCCCAAAACAGGAGCCAGTCTTGACTTACCAATTGCAATAAGTATTCTGGGAGCATACAAACACCTACCTCAAAAAATTTGCGATGAATATCTGTTTATTGGTGAACTTTCACTGTCCGGCGAAGTAAAATACAGTAACGGTATTCTTCAAGCAATCGACATAATGGAAACTCAAGGGTTACGCAATATTATTATTCCCAAAGATAATCTTTACGATATACCCCTTTCCAAAACATTTAGCGGAACAATATTTTATGCACAACGGTTTAACGAAGTCCTTCGGCACCTTAACGGAATAAAAATCTTACCCGTTTGGAACGCCTCAAAACAATTGAATATCCAACCTAAGATCGAACCAATCCCTATCCTCTTACCCCGATCGGAAGCACACATTGCACAAATTGCAGCTGCAGGTGATCATCATATTATTACCGTGGGTTCACCAGGCTGTGGGAAAACTCTTACCGCAAAGGCAATATCTCAGCTAATGCCAAAACTTACTCCCGAAAAAATATACGAAACAGCACTTATTTACAGTAGTTCTGCCCACAAAACACCAACAGATCTAATATCCTTAGGAAGCTGTCCAATACGGACTCCACATCACACCTCGAGCTATGCCTCAATTATTGGTGGTGGAACCAAGCCCAGCCCAGGCGAGATAAGCTTAGCACACAATGGCGTATTATTCCTTGACGAACTCCCCGAATTTGGAATTAAAACGCTTAATGCACTTAGAGAACCATTAGAAGAAGGAAATATCACTATTGCCAGAGCCGAATACCGTGTTTTGTATCCTTGCAGATTTTTGTTTATCGCGGCCATGAATCCTTGTCCCTGCGGGTACTTTAATGATCCCGAGCATGAATGTACCTGCCAACCCTTTGTAATAAATCGATACTTTAACAAAGTATCAAAAGTACTTTTAGACAGAATTGACATTTACAAATACATTACCAGACCGGAGAATCTTGCTAATTCCACTTGCACGGATACCGAAATTAGCGCTTTGAAAACATCAATTTTTACAGCACAAGAAATTCAAAAAACAAGGTTTTCAGGTACAAAACTTACAAGCAACTCACAGTTATCATACAAGCAAATAAAGGAATACTGTGAACTTACTAATGAAGCCGAAGATCTTCTTAATCTTGCATATAAAAAACTTGCTCTATCTCCTAGAGCCTTTGTTAAGATTGCAAGGGTTGGTAGAACAATTGCAGACCTTAAAAATTCCCGTAAAGTAAAAGCAAGCCATATAACGGAAGCATTGTCCTATAGGTCGGAACAGGTGAAAGCTTAACGCTTTGAATATTGCGGAGATTTTCTTGCCTTTTTAAGAAAGTATTTCTTACGCTCAACCATACGTGGATCTCGAGTCATAAGACCTTTAGCCTTGAGTGCCGGCTTTAACGTTTCATCGAATTTGACAAGGGCCCTTGCCAATGCCAAGCTCGCTGCACCGGACTGACCGGAAATTCCACCACCATTAACCGAAATCGAATAGCCAAACTTCTTTTGAGTATTTGTAACGGTAAGCGGTTCAATTGCGGATTCAAGATCTGACTGGTTAAAAAAATATTCTTTGATATCCTTACCATTAACAATTGAAATATCTTCACCATCATATATTCTAGCTCTGGCTGTTGATGTTTTTCTCCTGCCTATACCTTCGATGTATTTTAACTTTTTGTCTACCACTTAAACTACTTAAACAAATTATCTATTGGTTCAGGTTTTTGAGCCTGTTTGTCATGCTCTGCCTCTGCAAAAATAGAAAGCCTAGTCATATATCTGTCTCTCAGCTTGTTTACCGGGAGCATACCCTTTACGGCTCTTTTTATTACCTCTTCGGGACTTTTTCGTAGCATCGCCCCAAGACTAATTTCTTTAAGTCCGGTCGGATAACGGGTATGACTTCGATAGATTTTGTTTTCGAGCTTTCCTTCACTTGAAAGTCTAACATACTTTGCATTTATAACTACAACGCCATCACCTTGATCAAGATTTGGAACCATGTCCGGCTTATGCTTTCCTGTCAATATAGTTGCAATCTTAGTGGCAAGTCTACCCAGGGTTTGACCTTTGGCATCGGCAAGATACCAATTTCGCTTATGAGTATCTTTTCCTTTTACCCAGGTTGTGTCTTGTCTGATTCTTCTCATTTAAACTAACTCCAATTAAGATTTCTTAGCACGACCGGAAGTATTTTTTTCTTCCTTCTTGGAACTTTTGTCCTCTATTTTGTTTTCTTTTGTAGATTTTGTAAGTTTGTCGTAATCAATAAGTGATACTTCCGATACAGCAGCATTATCACCTTTTCTATTACCTGCACCGATCATACTTACATAACTTCCCATTCTAGGGGGAAGTTTAGAAAGTTTCTCGAACATTTCGGCAAGTCTTTTGTTGTGCTTTAATCTGGCCCTAACAATATTCTGATCGTGAGCCGTCTTCTTAGATACAATCATTCCGATTATTTTGTCGGCAAATGACTTTAATGCACGAGCCTTAGTAGTGGTAGTTGTAATTTTACCTGTAGTTACTAAAGATACAAACTGAGAGATTATAAGCCTTTCTCGAACACCTACTCGTGCGTTTATTTTTTGTTTTGCCAGAACCTTCATTTATTATTTTGCTAATGTTAATCCTATTTTCTTAAGTGCTTTCTCTATTTCCTTTACAGCCTTTGCTCCCAATCCCTGTATCTCCATCACATCTGCAACCGTAAGCTTTGTTAATTGGTCTAGTGTTTTAACCCCTGCCGCAATCAATACGTTTCTAACCTTTGTCGGAATGTCAATATTTTCAATATTCCAACCTGATTCTTCCTGAACTTCGGTTGGTTCGGCAACGTCTTCCTTTTCATTTTTTAATATTTCGCCAAATGTGCTTAAGGCTTCAACTAGGATTCCAATTGAACGCTTTACAGCCTCAAGTGGTTCAACGGAGTTATCCGTTACAACGACTAAGGAAACTTTGTCAAGATCGGTTCTTTCACCAAACCTTACTTTTTCAACATCCATATCGACTCGTCTAATTGGAGAAAAGTCAGCATCAAGTGGAATATATCCGATCTCGTTTCGATCAACAAGTTCTACATGATTGTAACCAATTCCACGTTTTATATCTAAGTCAAATTTAACACTACCCGAAAGCTTACTAATCTCAGCAATCTTTTGATCAGGGTTTGCAATTGTAACGTTTGAAGGAACGGTTATATCCTTTGCTGTTACAACGCCACTCTTGGGAAATTTAATTACACCGGTAGCCTCGTCGGCACCATCAATCTTAAATTTTACCCGCTTTAAATTTAAAAGAATCTCGAACACACCTTCTTTTACACCCTTTATTGTTGAAAATTCGTGAGTTACGCCTGTAATCCTTACTCCGACAACGGCAACACCTTCCATACTGCTTAGAAGGATTCTCCTAACTGCAGATCCCAAGGTGTATCCGTATCCGGACGGAAGATTTGTAACTTCAATTTTAGCTTTTACTGCCGATTCCTGTTTTGTTGTAACTTTTACGTCATCAAAAAGACTCATCTATGAAAGGTTAAATTTATCTAGAATAAAACTCTACAATAAGGTTTTCTTTGATTCCGGAGTCAATCATTTCTCTTGACGGATAATCTTTAATAATACATTCGGTTCCAGAAACTTCAAGCCATTTTGGAGCCTTGCCGGACGGTTCCCACAAAAGTTTCTTTATTGTTATTTTATCACCGACTTTAACAAGATATGATGGAATATCGACCTTTTTACCATTAACGGAAATATTACCGTGACTTACAATCTGCCTGGCGGACGAAATTGAAACAGCCCAACCTGATTTTAGTACAATATTGTCCAGTCTTCTTTCCAAAAGCTGAAGAAAGGCAAATCCTCGATTCGATTCCTTTGAAACCATACCAAAAAACCTTTTAAATTGTGCCTCACCCATTCCATACATCCGCTTTACCTTTTGCTTTTCACGAAGATGTACACCATAGTCTGAAATCTTACCGGTAGTATTGGGATACATTCCCGGAGCAACTGGTCTTCTGTTAAATGCACACTTTGGAGACAAACATCTTTCGCCCCTTAAGAAAAGCTTAACGCCTTCACGTCTGCAAAGTCTACATTTTGGCCCTGTATATTTACCCATTTAAGAATCCAGTTAACAAATTAAAACTAACTACCCCTTGGTCGTTTTCTTGGTTTACATCCACCATGCCTTATCGGGGTTACGTCACGTAAAGTATTTATCCTAAGTCCACCCGAAGCAAGTCCTTTAATTGCCGCGTTTCTTCCTGAACCGGGTCCCGAAACAAAAACATCTATTTCGACAAGACCAAATCGTTGAACACGGGTAGCAACATCTTCTGCGGCTTTTGTAGCAACAAAAGAACTACCTTTTCTGGCTCCACTGTACCCTAATATTGCCGGAGATCCCCAAGCCAAAGTTGCACCTTCTTCATCGGTAATGGTAATCATTGTATTGTTAAAAGTGGCCTTTATATATGCACGCCCCCTTAGAACCTTTCTTTTAACCTTGTTTTTCTTGGGTTTTACATCCTTTTTAACAACCTTTGAAACTTTGGTCTTTTTGTCTACAGCTTTATCTGCCATTAATATTTAAAACAATTAAGTCTTCGTAAGTACACGCTTAAGTCCACCAACCGGCATTGAATGTCCTTTACGGGTGTGACAATTTCTACGGGTTCGCTGACCTCTCACTGGAAGTCCAAGTTTGTGCCTTATTCCTCGATAAACTCGAACGTCTTTTAACTTTTTAATATTCTGATTAACTTCTTGTCTTAATTCACCTTCGACTTTTAGATTTTCTTCGATATAACTTCGAACTCTGTCAAGTTCGTCGTTTGTAAGGTCCTTAAGCTTAAGGTTAGAGTCAATATTTATAGCGACAATAATCTTTCTTGCCTGATTTAACCCGACACCGACTATTCCGGTCAATGCATATGCTACTCTCTTGTTGTCATTTAGTTCTACACCAAAAAGTCTTGCCATCTTACTTGATTAAATTTATCTTTGCCTCTGCTTATGTTTAGGACTTTTTCTGCAATACACATACACTCTACCTTTTCTTCTAACCACATAACAATGTATACATCTTTTTTTTACTGATGTTTTTACTTTCATTTAAGGGTGCCTATATATTATTCTTCCCTTTGTGGGATCATATGAGTTAATCTCGAGTTTTACCTTATCACCCACAACGATTTTTATGTAATTTAATTTCATTCTTCCTGCCAGGTGACAAACTAATTGACGCTTTTTACCACTGACCTCGATTTCAACAATAAATTTAATCTGTGGAAGTGCTTCTGTTACCACACCGTCTATTTCAAAGACCTTTGGTTCCATACAAGCCACTGATTAAATTTAACATATCATATCGGATATACCATTGACAATGCTGGCTATTTTATACTCTTTCTAGCGAATAGTCAACACTTCGGGGGCACTTGACCCGACCATGATAGTATTTTCGGTGGCTACACCAATAGAGCCATCATCCGTAAGTACTGTCCAATCGTCTTCTGCAATTACAATTTCACCTGAACCTTCGGAAATTATAACCTCTATTGCAATTGTATCACCCTTTTTTAATACTGCACCGGTTCCTTTATTCCCAAAATTGGGAATGTACGGAGCTTCGTGCAAATGCCTACCTATTGAATGACCAACAAGTTCCCGGATTATAGCATATCCATGAGATTCAACATAGTCCTGAATTACTTCCCCAATATCTCCGACCCTTACACCGTTTTTACATATCGCCGTTGCAAGTTTTAGTGCTGTCTTACTAACCTCGATTATATCATTGGTTTGGGTCTTACCAACAACTACGGTTCTTGCCATGTCAAGATTATAACCATTAAAGACAATTCCAAAATCAATAGTTACCACATCACCCGTCTTAAACCTGTAATTTGACGGAATTGCATGTACAACCTCGTCATTTACGCAAATACAAGTAGCGGCAGGATATCCCTCATAACCCAGAAATCCCGGAATAACGTTATATTTTTTACATAACGACTTGGCTTTATTCTCTATTTCAAGTTCACTAACTCCTTTAGATATCATCCCCATTAGAATTTCGTGAATTTCGGCAATTATTTTGCCGCCTTTTCTCATTGCTTCAGGCTTTTTCATTGTTTTTCGTTAAAATTTTTGAGATAGCTTTAAAAACCTTAGGTATTGACGGTGCACCATCCACTTCCTCTAAAACCCCATGTTCACGATAGTAACTTATTATTGGGTGAATATTTTTATTATAATCACTCATTCGATGTCTTATACTTTGGGGTTTATCATCTTCTCTTTTTATTAGTTTGCTTCCGTCTTTATCACAAATGCCTTTAACCTTGGGTGGTTTATGTACATCGTCATATGTTTCGCCACATGTCTTACAAAACCATCTACAACTCAGTCTTTTGATAGCTTCTTGATCAGATAACGTTACGTGAATTACCAAGTCCACTCTGCTTTTTGCATTGGCCAAAAGCTTGTCCAATATTTGCTGTTGACCGTCTATTCTTATGAAGCCTACAAGTAGGTGATTTTTTGAAAGATCTGTTCTGGAGATCCAATTCTTTACAACCTGTTCCCAATATCTTATTGGGACCCAGATTCCCTTTTTTATATACCCTTCAGCGATTTTACCTAACTTTGTACCCTTTTCAATTTCATGTCTAAAAAGATCTCCTGTTCCGCAAACGCTAAATCCATATTTCCTGGAGATAAGATCTGCCTGAGTATCCTTCCCCGAACCACTTGGACCAAGGATAATAATTATCATTACAAAAGACTTTAAATACCGGTAATAGAGTATGTTTCGGTTTTCATTGATCTGATCTTGTTAAAAAGATCAATCGCCACACCGATAACAATTAAAATACCTGTTCCGCTGAAAAACATTGGGATTATGAGATTCTCATTAAACAGCGAGGTAATCTCCTGGACAATAAACGGAAACATCGCAAGAAGCGACAGGAATATAGAACCAACAACAGAAAGTCGCAACATTACTTTAATTAGATAATTTGTTGTATCTTTCCCGGGTCGTACACCCGGAATGTAGGCTCCCTGTTTTTGAAGATTTTCAGCAACTTCTCGTGGGTTAAATACCACAAAAGTATATACCAATGAAAATACAATTATTAAAAGCGCAATAAGTCCCTGTCTATAGTATTCAAGTGAAGCATCTGTATAAAACAACTCAATTTTCGAAACAGCATTTGATAACCATGCTGTAGTTTGCACCCATGAAACATTTGACAAGACTTTTACCAAGAGTTGTGGCATAGAAACAAATGATGTTGCAAAAATGACAGGCATCACTCCGGCTTGATTTAGTTTTAGTGGCAAATGATTATCTTTTACCTTTTTACTGTTAAATGTCATTATTTTAGCGTGTTTCATTACAACTCTACGCTCTGCGGATGTAACAAAAACTACAAATCCAATCCAAAGCAAACTTCCTACTATTGTTAATATAAGTACTAATGTTCCAACACTACCGGATGCACTTATAAACCTACTCGGTATATCTGAAAGTATTCCTGCGGCAATTAGGTATGAGCTGCCGTTTAGAAATCCATCCTCAGTTACAAGTTCACTTAACCACATCAAAAGAAAAGAACCGCCAGTAAATGCAGCAATCAAACAAGCTAGCTCCAGAGGAAAAAGCGGCATGATTATCCCGTCACCTTTTAATGCAAGATAAATCGCGACAGATTGAAAAACCGCCAAAGGAAGAGTTAGAAGCCTTGTATACATACTAAGCTTCATCCGGCCGGAAACACCTTCCTTTTGGAGTTCCTGGAACTTGGGAAATATAGTTGTTAAAAGCTGAATTACTACGGAGGCATTTATATATGGACCCAACCCAATAGCAATTAAGGTTGTATTCATTAATGCCCCGGACGACGTTATGTTTAAAACTTCGGTAAGTGAATATTGAGATAATAACTCACCAAGTGAGTTTATTGGCACTCCGGGCACAGGAATTGCAAAAAGAATTCTAAAGAGTACCGAGACCAGTAATATAAATAGAGTCTTATTTAAAATGTCTGGACCATTACCGCTTCTAAATGAAAGAATCCATTTTTGTATTTTGCTCTTAGCCTTCATTGATAACTTCTCCACCCGCCTTTTCTATTTTCTCCTTTGCGGAAAGCGAGACGTTAAGATTAATAACTTTTACCTTTTTCTTAAGATCACCGTTTCCCAGAATTTTTACAAGCTCTGTTTTCCTGACAAGCCTCTTATTAATAAGCGCAGCCTTGTTAACAATGTCACCGGTCTTAAAATGCGTTTCAATCTGTGATACGTTAACAGTTTTTGTGGATCTTCTTACGCCGATATTTCTCCTGGTAATTCCTCTGTAATGAGGAAGTCGTTCATGTAATGATACCTGTCCTCCGGTAAACCCAAGTCTTACTTTTCTCTTCCCTCTTGATTTTTGTCCCTTTTGACCACGTCCTACCGTATGTCCACCTTTTCCTGATCCATAACCTCTACCAAGTCGCTTTTTTTTCTGAAGGGGATTTCCTTTAAATGAAACTTCGGCAAGTATACTCATCTATGATTTTTTAAGTTTAGTATTTTTTTCTGACTTTACTGTTCTAGAAGGTTTTACGTCTGTTTTTACGGGACTCACGACCTTCTCTACTGACTTAGTTTTGACCTGTTTGCTTTTGGGTAAATCTATCTTTTTATTTTCCTCAACTGTGTCAACACTTGTTTCTTCAACTTTAGGTGCCTTGGAGCGCTTCGATAATACTCTCTCTTTTTTTAGTTTTTTTAATGCTTCAACTACGCAATAAACATTATTAATTGCGTTTCCTCTACCCACCTGCTTTGTGACAATATCGGCAATTCCGGCAAGTTCTAATACAGGTCTAATCGAACTTCCTGCAATTACACCAGTACCGGGGGGAGCGGGTTTTAGAAGTATCTTTGCAGCCCCAAACTTATGAAGGACTTCGTGCGGAATTGTTGTTCCGATCCTACATACTTCAAACATTTTTCGTTCACCTTTATTTACTGCTTTCATTATTGCGGCCCTTGTATCACGACCTTTACCAAGTCCAACACCAACTTTACTCTTCTTGTCACCGACAACAACCAAAGCACTAAAACTTAATAGCTTATCACCTGCACGAACCTTTGCGACACGCCTTGTGTCAACAATATGTCTCTCAAACCTTGGCTTTTCTCTTCGTTGTTCCCTTCTTTTCACAAGCAAGAATTAAAAATTTATTTTTTTAGATCGTATACCGTCAGCAATATCTTTTAACCTACCGCCGTATTTGTATGCCCCTCTGTCGAAGATGGCTGATTTCAGCCTCTTTTTTACTAAGGCTTCACCCATTACTGCTCCCAATGCAAACCACTTACTGTTTTTTGAATCAGCCTTTTGATCAGTATCACGAACCCCAACTAAAGTTTTTCCTTTGTCATCATCTATTGCCTGAACATAACAGTGCTTTGCTGACCTAAATACGGAAATCCTGGGTCTTAAAGACGTACCATGAATTTTCTTCCTTACCCTTAGTTTTCTTCTTTGTCTTGATTCCGCTACACTGCTCATGTTTTTATGCTTATAATTATTCTGAAGAAATAACTCGAGGAGTCTTTCTCCTTACGTACTCGTTTTCATACCTAATACCCTTACCTTTATACGGTTCAGGCTTCCTGACTGCCCTTATTTTTGCTGCAGTCTCACCCACAAGTTGCTTATCTATTCCTGATATGGTTATTTTTACCGAGTCTTCTACAGAAAAGGTAATGCCTTCCGGAGCGATTATTTCAACTGGATGAGTATATCCAATACTTAACGATATATCTTTGCCGTTTAAACTTGCCCTATACCCAATACCCTGGATTAAAAGAACTTTCTGGTAACCGTTAACAACACCTTCTACCATGTTTTTAATTATGCTTCTGGTTGTGCCATGCATTGCTTTGCTTAATTCCTGATCATTTTTTCTGGCTACCTCAATACTTTTGTCATTTACAGAAACCGTTATCATGTCATGAACAGGGAAAGTAAGTTCGCCTTTAGGTCCTTTAACCGTAAGTATATTATTGTCCACCGACACATTAACGCCCTCCGGTATTGTAATCGGTTTTATACCTATTCTTGACATATTACCAAACTTCACATAAATATTCGCCGCCTACTTTTTTAATGTAAGCATCTTTATCGGACATTAATCCTATTGACGTAGAGTAGATTCCTACTCCAAGTCCTTGCTTTACTTTTCTTACCTGATTAGCCGATCTGTATATTCTTCTTCCGGGACTGGAAACTCTCTTTACTCCGGTGATTATAGGATCTTTGTCCTCGTATTTCAAGACAACATTGATAGACTTCTTTCCACTATTATCAATCTCCTCGAAATCAGTTATAAAACCCTGATCCTTAAGGATTTGCAAGACACCCACAACAAGTTTTCCGTAAACGACTTCAATAACGTCGAGTTTACTAAGTGATCCGTTATATATTCTTGTTATTGTATCTGCAACAATGTCTGTAACCATAACTTTATAAATATATAAATTACCAGCTTGACTTTTTTACACCCGGAATTTCTCCCTTGTGTGCAAGCTCTCTAAAGCAAATTCTGCAAAGCCCGAATTCTTTGAAAACACCTCTCGATCTTCCGCATTTGCGACAACGCTCGTAAACTCTTGTCTTAAATTTTGATTTTTTCTTGAGCCTTTTGTATTGAACCCAACCTGCTGTGGTAGCCATTTAAAGTAATTAAAATTTATTCAATAAAAGGAAACCCTAATCTTGTAAAAAACTCTAAGCCAGCCTCTGCTGAACTTGCATTTGCAACAAGACTCACCTGGAAAGATCTATTATTTTGAACCTTATTGGGATCGATTTCTATAAAAACCATATGATCAAGAACACCAATGTGTAAGTTTCCTGATTGATCAATCGATTTCTTAGCAATTCCTCTAAAGTCCCTAAATCTGGGAAGTACAATGTTTAAGAACTTTTCCGCAAAACTCCACATTCGCTCACCCCTTAACGTGACTTTTACTCCAACAACATCACCCCTTCTTATTCCAAAGTTTGATACGGCAACGTTTGCTTTAGTTTCAACCGGCTTCTGCCCAGTAATCTGAGTAAGTATACTTACTACATCTTCTACAACGGCTCTATCCTTAGTACCGTTTCCAACGCCCGCATTAACAACAATCTTTCTTAACCGCGGAGCGACCATTATATTAGCATATTTACCTTCCTTTGCCAATTCGGTCCTTACTTTATCGTGTATCTGCTTAAAGCTATCCATTATTTTTTATCTGAATTAACTGACTTTTGGGTTTTTACTTCTAGGGGTTTTCCACACTTTTTACATACCCTTGTGGCTTTTCCGTCTGTTTTCTTGAATCCAATCCTTGTTGTCTTTTCACAGCTTGGACATAAAACAGCAAGCTTACTAGCCTGAATTGGCTTTGAAATGTCGACTATTCCACCGTCTCCCTTATTATCCTTTTTGACGTGCTTCTTAAAAATATTTAAACCACCAACCAACACTAAATTCTTGTTAGGATTTACTGCCTGTACAACTCCGGTTCTTCCTGCATCTTTTCCTAAAAGAACCTTAACTGTATCGTTTACTCTTATTTTCACGGTACCTCTGGTGCCAATGAACTTATTTTATCGAATCCTTTGTTTTTTACTTCTCTTGCGACAGGACCAAAAACCCTTGTTCCTTTGGGTTGTTTTGTTGTGCCATCAAGTATTACTGCAGCGTTATCATCAAATCTAATACGACTACCGTCGGACCTTCTGGTTTCTTTTGTTGTCCTTACGATTACTGCCCTATGTTTTCCGTGTGCCTCAACCGTTCCCCCGGGATTTGACTTTTTTATTGAAACCATAACAATGTCCCCCAGCGAAGAATATCTTCTTGCGGAACCTCCATAGTTACCAATAACCTCCGCGATTTTGGCTCCGGTGTTGTCTGCAACTGTTAGTCTACTTCCCTTTTGAATCATTTTTTTGTTTTCTTAATATAAGCCCATTTTTTGTTTTTTGAGATTGGTCTTACCAATTTAGCCTCTATGATATCACCCACCGAAAGTTTTGCTCCAGGCGCATGAATCATGTATTTTTTACTTTTAAATACACGCTTTGAATAAATCGGGTGAGAAATGGCCCGCTTTACGGAAATCACAACGGTATCAGTCATTCCGGTACTTACTACTTCACCCTTAATTTTCTGAATGGCCATTTGGACTCTTTATTAATTTACTTTTCTCGTTTGTTAGAAATCTTGCGACTTCTTTCTTAGCTTTCTTTAACTTTGACGTGTCGGTTTCTTTGCCGGTAACTATATCCCAATGAATCTTTAATACATTTGCTTTTAACCCTGAAAGCTTGTCAACCGTTTTGCTCGGTTTTAAAACTTTCTTTTTTTCAGTAGCCATTATACCTTTTCAACAAACTTAACTTTAATCGGTAGTTTATGCCTAGCCAAATCGAATGCACCTTTAGTTGTTTTTTCATCGACACCACCTATTTCAAACAGAATTCTTCCCTTACGAACAGGTGCAGTCCAGGTATCAATTGGACTTTTACCGCCACCCATTCTGCTTGGTGGCTTAGCCGTAATTGCCAAGTCAGGGAAAATTCTTACCCAGATTCTTCCTTTTCTTTTGGTAAATCGGCTAATGGCCATACGTACAGATTCTATCTGATTTGACGTAATGTAGCCGTTTTCCATGGCCTTTAACCCAAAGTCACCAAAAACCACAGTGGTTGACTTAACATCAATACCTCTGGGTCGCTTCGTAAATTGTTTTGCGTATTTATATCTTTTAGGTTGTAACATAGCTTGGTATTTTAACACACATAATTAAGACTATCAACGAACTATCGATTTATCCATACTTTCACACTAGTGGTACCCGCACCAGGATACTGGGTTGTAACTAAAGCATAATCAAGATTTACCCGAAGTGTCTGTAAAGGAACTGATCCTTCGGTAAATTTTAATCGCCTTGCATCTTTATGTCCACGAATTCTTCCGGACACCCAGACCATTATTCCTTTTGCACCAGCCTGCATCGCCTTCTTCATGAAAAGTTTTGCCAACAGTTTTGGTGCTTGTCTTTTATTTATACCATTTGCAATCTCCTGACCAACGATTCTTGCGGACAGATCTGCGTTTCCATATTCCTTTATGCGAAGATCAACTGCTTTACCAACCATATCGGAAATGCTTTTCTTAAGCTCTTCGATTCCGGCGCCCTGTCTACCAATTGCTACACCCGGCTTAGCAACGGAAGCTTCTACAATTAATTTCCCGGCAGGTCGTTCAATTATTATTGAATCAAGTCCTGCATGAGATAGCTTTCCTCGAACAAAATCTCGAATTTTTATGTCTTCCATGAGATAATCGGCGAACTCACCCCTCTTGGCAAACCAATGAGATGTCCAGGTCTTGTTTATTCCGATTCTTAAGGCCACCGAGTTCATCTTTGTCCCCATTTATCCCTTTTTGTTTAACTTAACATATATATGACAATACTTTCTGTACTTTCTGCTTGCCCGCCCTCTTGCTCCGAATATGACCTTTCGTATTCTTCTGCCCTCAGCCACAGAAAGTTGATTTATTACTGTGTTTGACTCATCAGCAGTCTTATCCTTTTCGGCAAGGCTGGCAAATGCAGTCATTAAACATTTGTCAAAATCAACAGCCACCTTTTTGTTTAAGAGGTGAAGTGTTGCTCTTGCTTCCTGCAAACCCATTCCTCTAATTAGGTCCGCCACAAGTTTTGCCTTCTGTAAAGAAGAATAAACGTTCTTCCTTGTGCATGTACCCGGACCTTTAAATATACTACCCTTCACAATAATTATTTAATAAATTACTCAAATCGACCGGTACTACCATATGTCTTTGCGATTTTACCTTTCTTACTGTGTCCCTTAAAGTTCGTTGTTAAAACAAACTCACCAAACCTAAAACCAACCATAAATTCATTTACCAAAACCGGTATAAAATCTTTTCCATTATGAATCTCAAAGTTCATTCCAACCATGTCAGGTGTTATTACACAAGCCTTATCCCAAACCTTTATAGGGCCACGCTTTCCCTCTTCCTTAAGTTTTAAAACCTTCTTCAGGATTTTGGGATTAATATACGGACCTTTCTTTAGTGATCTGGACATAACCCATACTTATAAATTATTTTTTATCTCGTTTTACAGGTCTTCTCTTAATAATGAACTTCTGCGTACGCTTATTTTTTCGGGTCTTGACACCAACTTTGTGCCCCCAAATATCTTTTGCAACTCGGAATCCGTTACGACCTTCACCTCCACCGTGTGGATGTTCAACTGCATGCATCGCAACTCCTCGTACCTCGGGCCTACGTCCTAAGTGTCTACTTGTTCCTGCCTTACCTAAAACAACATTTAGCTTGTCGGGATTACTTACTATCCCGATTGTTGCCAAGCAATTTTCATTTAAAAGTCGTACTTCCCCCGATGACAGCTTTACAATAACATAACCCTTTCCGTTGTTACCACGAACTGTTAATCCGGAACCGGCCGCCTTGGCAAGCTTTCCGCCTGCGCCCGGCATAACCTCAACATTATGAACCATTGTCCCTGACGGAATTTGTTTTAAGGCGCATGTGTTACCAATCCTAATTTCAACATCTTCCCCGGAGATAACGTTATCTCCAACCTTTAATGCATCCGGAGCAAGAATGTAACTTCTCTCTCCGTCGGCATACAGAATCCGTGCAATATTTGATCCCCTATTAGGATCGTACTCTATTGTCTCAACTTTAGCCGAGATTCCAAATTTTTTCCTTTTAAAATCAACGATCCTGTAGTTCCGTTTTGCACCACCGCCTCTGTGTCTAACAGTGATTCTACCCTGACTGTTTCTACCCGCACGGTTTTTCTTACCAACCGTTAAACGTTTTAGCGGCTTCTCCTTTGACAAATCCTTCGTATGAACAGCCACTTTGTGCCTTCTACCCGGACTTGTTGGTTTGTATTTTTTTAGTGCCATGATTATTTATTCTTAAAAAATTCTATTTCACTGCCGGGCTTAACAAACACAAAAAACTTCTTGTATTTTTTACCGGAAACCGTTTTCCTTACTTTCGCGTTAAACCTACGCTTGGTTCTTCCTGATATTGACCTAACTTTATCGACCTCTACCCCAAACATTTTCTCAATCTTTGTTTTTACTGTGTTTTTTGTCTCTTCGGGAGAAGTAATAAACGTGTAACACTTAAGTTCGTCGGACTGTTTAAAACTTTTTTCCGAGACAACCGGCTTAATCATTCTTTTTACCTGTATCTAAGTTATCGTTTAGCTGCTTTGCCGCTGAATCTGTCATTATTACCTGACCCGCATTTAATATTTGAAGCCAGTCAACGTTTTTTGCACCCATTGCACTTACGGTATTTAAATTCCTTAGTCCTAGAAGAATTGAATTGTATGTATCATTTGACACAATTACAAGTCCGTTAGGATTAAAGAACTTATTAAATTTACTCAAAACCAATTTAGTAAGACCCTTTGTTTCCTTTGAAATAGCTTTATCAAGCTTCTCGAATGAATCTGCAGAAACAAATGTAACCAGATTTTCCTTTACCAGCTTACTTAATACAACTCTGTAAAACAACTGACGCTCCTTTTGGTTCATTGACTTTAGACGTTTTCCCGGAACAGGACCATGCGCAACTCCACCACCAACCCAGATTGGTGATCTTATCGAGCCGTGACGTGCGCGACCCGTATGCTTTTGGGCCCAAGGTTTCCTTCCTCCACCTCTAACTTCGGAACGATCCTTTACACTTGCACTATAAGCCCTACGATTTGAAAGAACAATTTGTACATATTTTTCAATCACTGCAGGATCAAAGTCAACATTCCAAACAGAAGGAGACAAAGAAATCTTTGATACTTCTTTGTTTGTTAAGTCGAAAACTTTAATATCCATTAATTATTGATTTCCATATAAATACAGCTTCCCCGTGAACCCGGGAGTCCACCCTTTAAAAGTATCAAGTTATTCTGAACTTCAACAACCTTGACCTTGCTAAGTTTAATAGAATCACCACCCATGCGACCGGCCATTTTTTTACCGGCGAATACCCTACCGGTACCCTGTGCACCGATTGAACCCGGGTGACGTTTCATTGTCCCTTGACCTCTTGTTTCCGGACCTTCTTTAAAACCCCAACGTTTTATTACGCTAGCAAAGCCCTTTCCCTTGCTCTTTCCGCAAACGGATACGGTCTTAATATCTTTAAATTGTTCACCAAGGTTTAACAACTGTCCAACCTCTAATAAATCTCCAACGTTTTTTGACACCCAAAACTGCTTTACCTGTTTGGGAACCTTGCCTACGTTTTTAAACTGACCACTTATTCTTTTTCCGGCCTTTTTATTTTCACCAATTCCTACGGAAACGAGCCACTTGTCTTTGTTTGTGTCAAACCGCTTTGATACCACATAATTATCCGGCACCTCTACTATTGTTACCGGAACAGACATATCATCTTTGTAAACATGAGTCATGTCCCGTTTCAAACCAATAAACATCATCTTTATTCTAAAAGTGACTTAACTTCTACGTCGACACCGGCAGGTAATTCCAAATGCTGCAATGAGTCAACGGTTTGGACAGTCGGTTCTAAAATGTCGATTAACCTTACGTGAGAATTCTTCTCGAAGTGCTCCATCGACCTTTTTTCAATGTGAGGTGAGCGGGTTACACAATAAATCCGCCTTCGTCTAGGAAGAAGTACTGGTCCTAAAACTTTAGAACCAGTACTGTATGCTGCCTCTAGTACCATTTTGGAGCTACTCTCCACTACCTTGGCATCATAACCTTTAATTTTTACTCTAAGCTTTTTAATCTTTACAGCCATTTGAGTAATGCTCCAAATTTAAAAGAACTTATTTTACTATCTCGGTAACAACACCCGAACCTACTGTTCGTCCACCTTCACGAATTGCAAATCTCATTCCTTTCTCGATTGCAACGGGAACAATAAGTTTCACCAAAAATTCAACGTTATCACCAGGCATTACCATTTCTACACCCTCCGGAAGTGAAACCTCTCCGGTTACATCAGCTGTTCCAATATAGAACTGTGGCTTGTATCCGGTAATAAATGGCTTATGTCTTCCGCCTTCTTCCTTGGAAAGGATATAAACCTGACCTTTGAATTCAGTGTGTAGATTTACTGTTCCCGGTTTTGCAAGAACTTGTCCTCTTTGAACCTCTTCCTTCTTAAGACCTCGAAGCAAAATTCCTGCGTTATCACCTGCCATACCCTGGTCAAGTGACTTGTGGAACATTTCGACACCAGTAACAACAGTCTTTTTGACATCCTTAGTAAGTCCCAAAAGCTCGACCTCATCGTTAACCTTTACAACACCTCTTTCGATACGTCCTGTTGCAACAGTTCCACGACCCTCGATCGAAAACACGTCTTCAATAAGCATTAGGAAGTCTTTATCAATGGCACGCTCCGGAACGGGGATGTATTCATCGATTGCAGTTAGAAGCTCTTTGATTGATGTTTCTGCCTCTGCATCACCTTCCAAAGCCTTGAGTGCACTACCTACAACAAACGGACAATTTTCGTCGAATTCGTATTGTTTGAGAAGTTCCTTGGTTTCATCTTTAATAAGTTCAATCATTTCTTCATCCTTCTCACCAAAAACGTTTATAAATACTAAAATCTTTGGAACGCCAACCTGTCTTGCCAAAAGTACATGCTCTCTTGTCTGAGGCATTGGTCCATCGACAGAACTAATAACAAGGATTGCACCATCCATCTGAGCAGCCCCTGTAATCATGTTCTTAATATAGTCCTTATGGCCAGGACAATCTACGTGAGCATAGTGTCGCTTTTCTGTTTCATATTCTATGTGAGCAGCAGCAATTGTAATGCTCTTGGCACGCGACGTTGGGTCTTTGTCGAGCTTGTCTCGCTCGGCTTCCCAGTCGGACGGGCGCGTAACCTTTAAGATAGCCGCAGCCAACGTAGTCTTACCGTGGTCAATATGACCTATGGTTCCTACGTTTACGTGCGATTTACTTCTATCGTATGTAGCCATGTTTTATTAATTAAATTTAATTATTTGTGGTATTGAAAAACTCTCTCGTTGAAACGAGCACGTGAGTTTAGCATACCGATTTCAAAAAATCAAGAAACGTTTGTTGTTCCCTTTATTTTCTCCTCTACCGACATAGGCACTCTGTCATAATGGGAAAAGAAGATTGTCGGCGATCCTCTCCCGGATGTAATAGCTCTAACTTCCTTAGCCAATCCAAACAATTCGGCAAGCGGGGCTCTGCCTTTAATAACACTTAGGTTATTCTTCATTTCGGTACCTTCAATACTTCCTCGTTTACTACTAACAAATCCGTTAATATCACCAACGTATTTTTCAGGTACGATTATTTCAATATTCATGTACGGTTCCAAAAGACAAGGTTTAGCCGATTTCATTGCATCAGTAAAGGCCATTTTTCCGGCAATCTGGAATGCAATATCGGATGAGTCAACCTCGTGGAACGAGCCATCCTTTAAGGTTACTTTGATATCAACTACAGGGTAACCGGCCACAACACCACTTTGCATTGCCTCTACGACACCCTTCTGAATAGACGGAATATATTCTTTAGGAATTGCACCACCCTTAATTCCATTGACAAACTCGAATCCTTTTCCAGGTTCCTGGGGCTCGACCACAAGCACACAGTGTCCATACTGACCTTTACCACCGGATTGCTTAATGAACTTACCTTCACGTTCGGCAGCTTCCCTAACGGTTTCTTTATATGCAACCTGTGGAGAACCGGTATTTGTTTCTACTCCGAATTCACGCACCATTCTGTCAATAATAATTTCTAAGTGAAGTTCACCCATTCCGGATATTATTGTTTCACCAGTCTCTTGATTAGTGGAAACTTTAAGCGTTGGATCTTCTTTAATAAGGTTTCCAAGTGCCATACCCATTTTCTCACGATCGGCCTTTGTCTTTGGCTCGATTGCCATTGAGACAACGGGATCCGGAAACACAATGTTTTCCAAAAGAATTTTACGTTTTTCGTCGCATAAAGTGTCACCCGTTGTGCTGTCTTTAAGTCCAACAACTGCCGCAATATCACCCGTACGAACAAATTCAATCTCTTCTCGATGATTAGCGTGCATTAATAAAAGACGACCGACACGCTCTTTTGTTCCCTTGGTGGAGTTTACAACATACGTTCCTTTGTTTAAAACCCCGCTGTACACTCTAAAGAATGCTAGATTACCAACGTGCGGATCGTTCATAATTTTAAAGACAAGCCCTGTAAAAGGTTCCTCATCGGTTGGGTTAACCTTTATCTTTTCGCCGGTTTGGGGAAGTTCACCTTCGGCAGGAGGAATATCAAGCGGAGAAGGAAGATATTCAACAACTGTATCGAGAATTTTTCTTGCTACGGGACTTCTTGAATCTCCTCCGGACACGGGAAACACTTTTCCTGCAACAACACCCTTACGAAGCGCTTGCTTTAGCTCATCAACGGTTGGCATCTCTCCGTTGAGATATTTCTCCATGAGAGCATCATCAAATTCAACTATTTTTTCGACAAGTTCCGATCTATGTTCCGTAACCAGGTCTTTCATATTTTCGGGAATTTCTTCCTCGACAAGTTCTTGATCTTCAAATGTTTTATAGGTATAAGCCTTTTGCGAAAGAAGGTCGACAACACCCTTAAGTTCATATTCTTTACCAATCGGAAGATGAACTGCAACTGCACTAGAACTTAGCCTTTCCTTTATACTGGCCAGGCTCATATAGAAATCACCCCCGATAAGATTTAGCTTATTAATAAAGCAAAATCTTGGAACATGATACTTGTCAGCTTGACGCCAAACAGTCTCACTCTGAGGTTCAACTCCCATTTTTCCGTCGAATATAACAACGGCGCCATCAAGTACTCGAAGTGATCGCTCAACTTCGGCAGTAAAATCAACGTGACCCGGGGTATCAATGATGTTGATTCTGTACTTAACGTTATTTAAATCCCAAAAGCACGTAATTGCAGCGGAAGTAATTGTTATTCCTCTTTCGCGCTCCTGAACCATCCAGTCGGTTGTTGTATTACCGTCGTTGATGTCACCCTTTTTATGAGTTGTTCCGGTATAAAAAAGTAAACTTTCCGTTGTGGTTGTTTTGCCTGCATCGATATGGGCAATAATGCCAATATTCCGTAAAAGTTTAAGGTCAACTTTAATATTTTCACCCTTTGCCATTATTAGATACTATATAAATTTATCCGAACACAGCGCGTAGTATAACAAAACAAGAAATACTTTGCACTAATGGATGATGCAATTATATAGAGTTACAACAGCAAATTCAATATCGTATCAACCGGTTACTATTTCACCGACACTCCAAGAATCCTTAGATATTCTTTGGACTTATCGGTTATGAATCCTTGCGTATCCATGTCAATTGCCTTTCGAAAATGTTCTATTGCAACACTGTCTTCACGTTTTGTAAAGTTAATAACACCAACAACATATTCGGTAAAAATCTGTTCCTCGAATGTGATATCGGCCACTATACCTTCGGCAGTTGAAATGTCCCCTTTTGAAACAAGGTATTCAACATATAGTAAATAAAACATGTCATTTAGTCCTAAATCGGAAAGCTCTTCCTGACTGTAGGTTAAAAGTTTGTTTACATAATAAGTAGCCTTGGGCTCATTGTCTTTTCCAAGGTAATAGTTAAGTGCCTTTAAGCAAATTTCCCCATATTCGGTCCATTCTTCATTTCTTTCATACTTCTCGGCAACCAAAATAAATTCTATATCAAGCTTCGAAAAAAGATTTCCTGCTATTAAGAAGTCAACATACTCTTCCTGTACGGGAGAAGCTTCGTCACCGGCTAAAAGAATAGCCTGTTCATATTTTAATATTGCATCTTCCTTATCACCCTGCTGTGATTTTATTTGGGCAATCAACCAAACCGGCTCATACCTAAAGGGGTTAACAGTACACGCAGTTTGCGCACAAGCTAAAGCCTTACTAACATCCCCAAGCTTAAAATATGCAGAAGCCAATAGAAAGTTAGGCTCCCAGTAGTTTTGAAACTCAGACATTTTCGTCTCAAGCAGATAAACCACATATCTGTCAAACCCATTTTTCAGTGCCTCGTTTGCAATAACCACAAGTGTTTTTTGGGTTTTACCGGCATCATCCAGTTCGGAATTCTTAATCTCGGAAAGAGTTGTATATAGCGGGCCCAACGCTGAAGTGTCCTTACAAACCGAAATAGAGTTAATTGCTGTGTTGTAATCAGAACCCGCAAGTAGTGTTTTTATAAGGACTAGAGCTTGCTTGTAATTATTGTCACAACTGTTTATGTCTGACAGATAACCCGTTGCAAGATTATATTCTCCGACCTTTAACAGGGCATTAAACAAATATACATCTGACTCCTGAACAGAGTTTGCCTTAAAAAGTGATTGCAACGTTGCCGAACACTCATCATATCTTCCGTTTTTATATTGACTTATACCTATCTCACGCTGAATTCGCTCATCCGATCTTACTACTCCTTCAGTAGAAGATAAGAACTGAAGTTGAAGGTCATATCGGTTTTTACTCTTGTAAACGTTGGAAATTGCAAGATATGTGTCAATATTATAAGGATCCAGATTAAGAGCTTCGTTTAGATTTTCAAGCGCCGTTGAATAGCTCAAGTCCGAAATATTATCGATTGCTGTAAGGTAATACTCCTGTGCTTTTAAACGATTTTCGTCGGAAACCTTACCCCAGAAAAATTTTACGTATACTGCATATCCTAGAGCTCCCACAAAAAATACGGCACCTACAACGCCAAGAATTTGAAGTATCTTTTTACCTGTCTTTGGGTCCATTTTCATTTTATAAATCTTATTTTATATATAAGTTTACGTTTAAATCAAATCCATAGCAACAGTTTGCAACTTATTGCGAAAGCCTTGCCAAGACTTCTTTCTTTCCAAGAAGCTGCAAGCATTCAAAAAGTGGTGGTGAAAATTCCGATCCACAGATAAGTACACGAACAAGCATGAACAAATCACCATGCTTTATGCCAAATTCATCAGCCGTTGATCTTACATCTGCAACCCATTTCTCTTGCGAAATATCGGATAAATCATTGTATCCGTTAAAGACTTCAGTGTATTTTTCTTTGGCATTTTCCAAAACGGTAGATTCGTATGCAGCAAGCCCTTTTACCGTACTTAGTTCCGGTGACTTAATCTGCTCATAAAAAAACAGAGTACTATCTAAGATGTCGGAAAGTAAAACCATTCGCTCCTGAACAAGTTCTAGAATTCTTTTAAACTTATTCAGGTCAGCCTTCCATAATGGTAGGAGTTTAGAAATCTTTTGTTTAAGACTTGCCTCCCACGGCTCCGGATCCTCGTATTTGTCAGTAATAAACGGCTTAAGCACTAGGTTTTCACCCCAAGATATTATCACCGAACAAAGCTTGTCGATACTAAGGTTTCTTATATGTTTTCCATTTATATAATCAAGTTTCTTTTGATCGTACCTGGCACCAGCCTTTTGAAATCGCGTCAAATCAAAAAGGGAAATAAGTTCCTCGACAGAATAGATGTCGTCCTGATTGGACTTTTCAGGTGGAGGCGACCAACCACAAAGCATTATATAATTAATTACCGCCTCTTTTAGGTATCCTTTACGTAAATATGCAAGCGCAGGCATTGCCCCGTGGCGTTTGCTTAACTTTCCTTTACCATCGGGATTAAGAATTTGTGGAACATTTACCCATATAGGTTGCTCCCATCCGAAAGCGTTATAGAGAAATACATTTCTAGTGGTCTGAGTAAGATACTCTCGTCCTCGAATAACATGTGTTACTTGCATCAGATGGTCATCAACTACTACTGCGAAATGGTAGGTTGGTAAGCCATCGGATTTAAGCAGAACCATATCATCAATTTCATTATTATTTATTCTGATTTTCCCATAAATAACATCGTTAAATTCGGTAAAACCCGCAAGCGGAAACTTCATTCGTACAACGTATTTTTCACCGGCGTTCACACGTTTTTGGGCTTCTTCCTTTGAGAGATTTCTACAGGCACGATCGTACATCACTCTCTCCTTATTCTCTTGCTGACGGCTACGCACCTCCTGCAATCTTTTTTCCGTGCAAAAGCAGTAATATGCTGCACCCTTTTCGACTAATTCGTGAGCATACTTTGAATAGATTTCTTTGCGCTCGGACTGAACGTATGGTCCATGCAATCCACCAACATGAGGCCCTTCGTCAAAGGTAATTCCATAGGCTTCATAGGCTTCTATCATTGCTTCAACACCCTGTGGAACCTTTCGTTTCTGATCGGTGTCTTCTATACGGATAATATTGGCACCACCGTATTTTCTAACAAGAAGATAGTTATAAAGGTACGTACGAATATTCCCTATATGCACCTTCCCTGTCGGACTTGGAGCGGCCCTTACACGAACTTTATTCATTGACGAAGTATCATAATTAAGCTATATTCATAACAGAAGTATACTCTAGTTAAATCTTTACTTCAATTTGGCAATGACACTTACAGAGGCGTCCTACTGGACAAAAAAAGGTGGAATAATCGTTGGTGTTGCTATACTCTTTGTGCTTGGAATTTGGCAACTTGTTGCTTTTTTGTATCCAGGGCCTAAACTTCCTGACAAGTATATTATTGCAAACAACGGTTGCGGCAAAGTTTATCCACCCAGTCTCACCGGACTTCCGCTTGAGGTAAATTTTGAGAACCTTGAAATTGAAACAGAGACCGGAAAATATCCTGGCCTTCCCAAAATTGTTAACGTCTACAAATATGAAGTCTCACCCGATCTTGGAGTAATGGACATTGCAAAATCACTTGCAAAGTCGCTCGGATTCGATCCTGAAACAATACGCCGCGAGGGACAAACTGCCTATATATTCACCAATACGGCAAAGGGAAAAATTATGGTTGTAGAAACACGAAATCAAAACTTCACAATAAGTACAAACCTATCCTATTTCCAACCATCGAGCTCAAGTATCATTGACGTTAATTCAATCACTTCATCTGCAAAGTCTTTGATTACCGGTCTAGGCATAATGCCTTCTAATATTGACGAATCGAAAACAATTACCAGGTATTTACTTGTGACCTCACAAAACAATCTACAAGAAACAGCCTCTCGAATTGATGCAGATGTACTTAGAATCGATTATGTCAAAACCAAGGCAATTGTGGTAATTGAAGAGGAATATCTTGAAAGTAGAGAACTTGGCGCCTTTCTCCAAAAAGAATTAGCTAATGCCCCAAAGCAAAGATTGCAATCAGATGGCAAAAATATTGTTGTACGCGCCTACAACGTACCTCTTGTTACCGAAAAGCCCAGTCAATCAAATATATTTATTGTGCTAGCCGGAGCTGAGCGATATACCACCGCAAAAGATTCACTTCTTTTTTTTAACTATACCAACTGGCCGATTTCGGAAGCGCCTTGCGGAACCTATGAACTAATTGGTGAGGAAAACGCTGTTCAAAAAATTAAAACCGGTAATGGTTATCTGGTCAGTTTAAAGCTTGACGGTGCACTAACGCTTGATACCGTTCCGGCCGATACCGTTGTAACCTCACTTAGAGTCTTTGATATCTCGCTTGCATATTTAGACACTAGCTACGAACAGGAATTCCTACAACCGGTTTATGTTTTTACTGGTGAAGCCAACACAAGTTATGGTAAAGCTGATTTCGTTATTTACGTTCCGGCAATAAAGTATTAGTTTACTTCCTTAGGGACAAATCTGTAACAGGTGACTGTTTCACTACTTTACTACTTACTGCGTAAGCTTCCGTTGATTCCTATGTTCGAAGTGAACCCTTTATCTGTTTTATTTTTATTGTTAAAGCTTGCCACTTCTCTCATAGTTATCTTCCGGAGGATTACTTCACTATTTCACTGCTTCACTACTTACTGCTTCACCCACTCCCAGTAAACACTTCGTACTTTCAAATCTATCGTAAGACCCTAGGACAACATACACAACATCACCTACATAGCTAACAAGGCAACCACCGGCACTACCGGTATAGCCGGTTTTCCCACCATCAACCAAATCATCGATTAACAGTTCGTTAATGTTTGTAAGATTAATTTCCCGAATAAATTCACCATCCATTGTATATACCGAAATATCCTTATTACTTGTTTCAAGTTTACCCCTTAGGTAAGAAATATTTAGAATTACATTTAGAATCTTGACAACATCTGCGGCAGAAGAATACTGAAGGGAGTCATCAAGTCCAACGGGATTTGCAAAGTTTGTATTTGTAAGCCCAAGTGAACTTGCAAAATTATTCATTTCGGCAATAAAATTGTTATATCCGCCGGGATAATTGTCGGCAAGAATATAAGCTGCGTCATTCGAAGACTGAATCAGAATTGCCGAAACAAGATCATCAACTGTAAGAAATTCACCTTCTAAAAGTCCAAGTTGACTACCATAATAATACCTTGGTGTAACCACCGTTAACAGCTGGTCCTTACTGTAAGTATTGTATGCGACATAGGCTGTTATCAATTTGGATATACTTGCAATGGCACGTTTATTTGAAGCATTGTATGCAAAGATCTCCTCGCCCGTTGACAAATCAACAATCAATGCGGCCGAAAGCTTATCAACACATTCAGCATAGTCTATTGAAAAATTTTTTAACTCCACTGCAGGTTGCGCCTTACTATCAATCTGAATATTTGGGTCAACAATGTCCGCTCCTACTAAATAATTTCCTGCAGCCTCACTTGTGGTAAAAATACCTTTTATTACAAAAATAAGTATTGGAAGAGTGATGATAAAAGCAATAAGAAAAATGGTCTTGGGGTTAAACGGTCTTGCCTCAAGGTCTTTCCAACTTCCCGAAACATATATCGGCTTTTCTTTTAAATCTGTGGAGAATGTTTGGGCTGACTGATTACTAGTACCAGCAGTAACATCCGAATCGATAATATTAGAGGATTCGTTAGAGGGTTGCTTTTTCAATCCATGTTCAACTTGAAACTTGGACTCCGGTAAATTATTGGATAATAAACCGGTATTATCTTTCGGTTCAGGACTTAGAAAGTTTTGATGCATTTTAGAGAAATCCATGTTAATCTGTTACTCGAATATCGATAAATCTGAACTGCAATGACTCACTACCGTTCCATTTGTTTACCTCGAGATATCCTACAAGATCAACAATGTTTCCGATTTTAACGGTTGCTGTCTTTTCGGCAAGCGAAAATCCTATACAGTCTATGTAATTATACTCTCCTCCGACAGTTAGTTTAAGGTGTGAATCGCCGACAATTTTTATTGCATCAATCCTACCACTGCGTAACATAATTAATGGTTCCTGATTTCCTTCACCAAACGGCCTTAACTGCTGAATTGTCAAAAGTAACTTCCAGTCAAATTCATCGGGTTTTAAACTAAGCTCAATGTTATGGGTAACATAACGTTCTTCCTTGTTTGTTATTTCATTAATACTTGCTCTTAGTTTACTAACAAAATTGTCTATATTTTCAGTATTAACGGTAAAGCCTGCTGCTTGGTCATGTCCGCCGAACTTTTCCAAAAGCTCTTGCATTGATTCAAGTACAGATACAATGTTTACACTGGATATACTCCTAATCGATCCAACGGACCTATCCGGTCGTTTACTTAACACTACTGAAACTTTGTTAAATTCGGAGTTAAGTCTACCGGCAACAAGTCCGACTAGACCCTCGGGCCAATCCTCACCAATAACAACAAGTGTGCTGGAACTATCATCAACAGTTTGGGCTTTCGCTTGATTATAAAGATCTGTAGTTATTCCTTTTCTTTTATCATTTAAATCATTTATTTTAAGCACATGTTTTTCGGCAATTTCTTCGGTGTCTGCAACAAGTAACCTAACGGGATCAAGTGGATCCCCAATCCGACCACAAGAATTAAGTCTCGGAATGATTTTGTACGAAAGGTCTGCCGACGAAATTTCTAGTGAATTTAAACCAAGTGCCTGATATAAGGCTATTAAGCCTGCACGCTTTGTTAGTTTAAGCTGTTCCAGCCCATACCAAAGAAGAACCCTGTTTACTCCTATACTGTTAATCATATCCGAAAGTATTGATATCGCGACAAGATCCAAGCCCGGAATATTAAGATATGAAAAGTTCTTAGTATCTTTAAAATATTCACAACCGCACACCAAAATCCAAGAAATTGCAGCCCCGGATGTACCTAAAAACCCTTTTTTACTTTTTACTTCCGGATGCAAAACTAAACAATCCGGCATTTTAGCAGGCAATTGATGATGATCGGTAACTATAAAGTCAATTCCCTTCTTGCTCCATTTATCAATCAGTTCATGATCTCTTATGCCGCAGTCAACAGTTATTACAAGGTTTACTCCACGTTTGGACATTGTAGATATTGATGAGTCAGTTAAGCCGTAACCCTCACCTTCCCGATCCGGAATATATGGAAGCACATTAAGTTTTAGTCGATTGTAAAGATACTCCCACAAAATTGCCGTAGCAGTCATACCATCAACATCGTAATCGCCGTGAATATATACCTTTTCTTTTCGCTCGACGGCAAGATTTATTCTATCAACGATTTTCCGAAGATCTTTGAACTCCGAAAGATGTGGTAAATCGGAAATTTGCGGGTGTAAGAATTTTTCAATACTTATTCTGTCCGTTACACCACGGTTAAACAAAAGTTGCAGTAAATAAGGATTGTAGTCCGATAAGTCTGATGGGATATTACCTTCCAGAATGGAGTTATCGGAAAGGATCCATCGCGCCATAATTATATTACTTAATTTTTTCCCTTACTTTTTTCTCAATATCCTTGCAAAACTTTGTATCTTCCTTAAGAAGCTGAATCATCTTTGACTGACCTTGTGCAATTTGTTTTCCTTCCATACTTATCCATGCGCCTTTCTTTTCAAGTACACCAACTTTTATTGCTGCGTCAATGATACTTGATTCTTTGTCCATTCCTTGTGGATAAATAATTGCAAATGTTGCCCGTCTGAATGGTGGGGCAACCTTGTTTTTAACAACCTTGACCTCCCGCAAATGTCCAACAATCTCGTCACCTTCGGTGATTTTTTCGCGCTGTCGAATGTCCATTCGAACGGACGAGTAGAATTTAAGCGCCTTACCTCCGGTAGTTGTTTCCGGGTTGCCAACAAATACACCAATGTTTAACCTTATTTGATTCAGAAATATTACGGTTGTTCCTGTTTTGGCTGAGATTGCAGTTAATTTGCGTAATGCCTGAGACATTAGTCTTGCCAAAAGACCCATGTGTGTATCACCCATATTTCCTTCTATTTCGGCCTTTGGTGTAAGTGCGGCCACTGAATCAATAACGATAACATCCATTGCACCCGAGCGTACAAGCATTTCTAATATTTCAAGTGCCTGTTCACCATAGTCTGGTTGAGAAATGTAAAGTTCCTTAATATTGACTCCTAAGTTGCTTGCATAAACAGGGTCAAGTGCATGTTCTGCATCAATATAAGCGGCTCTTCCGCCCTTTTTCTGGGCTTCAGCAACAATATGCAATGCTAGCGTAGTTTTGCCTGAAGATTCAGGTCCATAAATTTCTATTATTCTACCGCGCGGGACCCCACCGACCCCAAGCGCAACGTCCAATGAAAGCGCTCCGGTTGGAATTACATCAACATCAACATGTTTTTTGTCACCCAAACGCATAATTGAACCTTTACCGAACATTTTTTCAATCTCGGACACGGCAACACTAATGGCACTATCTTTTGAAGCAACGGCAATACTGTCATCATTCTTTTGCTTTACCATCTAAAATACCTTTAAAACTTAGTGGCTCGATTGTAACAAACCAACCCTCGTGTGTAAACCAATTAAACTGACATTTTGCCACAATAGATAGTTACAATAAACAAAATTTAACGTATACTATTCGTATAACGATTGATTAACTTAAGCACCATAAAAATGAAAATCATTGATACCACAAAAAACCCCAACATTAATCAAAGCTTACCCTCGAAAACACATTCAACCGCTACCAATTCACCGATCGACCCAAAACATGCCACATCTCCAATGACACATACCCCATTAGAATCCTCAATTCCCACCAAAATAAAAGAACGTAAACTCTTAAAGTTTTTAAAAGCCATCAAGAACTGGGTCTCAAAACTACCATTCGTCCCACGAATACTTGTAATATCACTTCCATTTGCCTTAATAATCGGAGGAATCGGATATTTCACCTACACGTCAATTACCAGTAGAGTTGACCCACAAAAAATCAATCTTCCCTCTGATATTGACGCAAAAGTAAACAATCCCAACCCAAGCATATTTTTGGAACAGATTTCTGACCCTAAAACCATGGAGAACCCAATAAACGGGATATTTATGTCTGTAAAAGAATACGAAAAAATGACAGAAACACCCCCAATCGCCGTGATGATAGAGAACCACCCCGACGCAAGACCCCAAACGGGACTTATATATGCCGATATCGTTTTTGAAACACTTGCAGAAGGCGGAATTACAAGATTCATGCCAATTTATTGGTCACACATGCCTGAATACGTAGGTCCGGTAAGAAGCACAAGGCTTTATTATATTCACTGGCTTCTGCCATTCGATGCAATCTATGCCCATATTGGCGGGGCCGTAACAGACAGTCCAAATACAAATGCAATGGGTGCATTATTTACATACAACGTTAAAACCGTTGGATTCTCCGACATTTATTGGCGAGACAGCAAGCGTGCATCACCACACAACGCATACGTAAACACAGAAGATATGATCAGTGCTGCTAAAACACTTGGCTATAGTATGGAAAGTAATTTCACTAACCCTCCTTTTAAAACCGATGCAACGTACACCAATCGAGGTGAAACCTCGTGCTATGTTATACCCTGGAAGAACTTTACATCCGGAATGGACGTTGAGTTTAAATATGACAAAGATTCCAATTCTTATAAACGATATTTAGCCGGACAACCTCATGTTGACGCAATAACGGGTAGTCAAATCTCCGTTAAAACAGTAATCATTGAGGAGACTACATTTACTCAAAGCTTTGATTATGAGGGTCATCTTATACTTGGGACCACGGGACAAGGAAACGCTACAATTTATATAGACGGTAAAAAAATCGATGCGACATGGAGTAAATCCAATGTTAACGACAGAACAAAATATTACGTTAGAGGAACCAATGAGGAGGTAGTATTTAATAGGGGTCAAATCTGGGTTATGATTCTTCCGATAAACCTGTATACATTGCAAGACAGGTAGCCTGATTATTGAAATGTTCACAAAAAGTATGGTATAGTAGTATATTAACCTTTAGAATTTCTATATGGACATATTAGACAAGATACTAACTGCTGACACAAGAAGATCACTTATTACCTGGTTTATTAAAAACCCGGGAGAAAAAATCCACCTAAGAAGCATCTCTAGAATTATAAAAAAACAGGTAAATGCCGTAAGCCGTGAGCTTGCTAACCTACTCGATATTGGCTTTATTAAAGCCGAAAAGGCCGGTCGAAAAAAAATGTTTTCTGCCAATCCGCAATTTCCACTTTATGAAGAATTTCTAAGACTTGTATATAAAACAACAGGACTTGGGAAAAGTATCATTCAAAATTCAACGGCTATTGGAAATGTTCAAATTGCTATTTTAACAATAAACTATGTTAACAATACCCACAAAAACCAGTACGATGTCGACCTTTTATTGGTCGGAGAAATTCACGTGCCCGTTGCAAGCCACCTTGTAAAACAAGTCGAAACAGAAGAAAAGCGCGAAATTAAGTATTCCGTTCTAACAAAAGATGAGTTCGACTTTAGGCGCAAAAAACGTGATATGTTTATAGAACGAATTCTGGATCCTAAAAACATTATCCTTATTGGTGGTGAAAATCTTTAAGCGATTCTTTTGCTAAAAGAAAGAGTCCGCAACTCCTTGCAAAAGGATGTTCAGATTTATATAACCTACTGCTAAACGGTTTTCCTTTCGAATCATATATCTCGTACACCCCTATCGACCTTACTATCTGACTAGCCACTTTCTTAAAGATATTAACGGCTTTGGATTTAAGTCCAATTTGGGCAAGTGCGATTACATATAAAAGCACAGGCTCAAGCCAGTACACACTACTTCCGTTGGCATAATCGCCCATTCCACTAAGCCGATTCCAAATATCAATTTTGTGTTGTTTATATGCCGGAAAAACAGTACTAACAAAAGGATCCTTATATAGATTTTTTTCCACAAAATCCAATATTGATACAACTTCTGCTTTTGTCGCGACGTCATAAACTACTGCAAGCATATTGCCTACAGTACAAAAGTTTGTATGAGATTTTAAAAATACCCAGTCATTATAATAACCATTACCCCATAGCTTTTCACGAATCGACTTTAAGACCCTTTGAGAAATATCTCTAGCCTCACTGGAAATTGAACCAGCTTCCACTAACGCTTTATAAAATAGCACATTTGTATAGAGCACTTTACCAAGCTTGTAAACTCCATCGTTCCAACCAGATATTGGTAAATCAAATACAAGGTTATCCTTGCCTATTCTTTGTATACACCAGTTAACAGCATGTCTAAAATTTTCTAAATAATCTGCTTTTTCTAAAATTCCTTTTTCCCACAATTCCGAAAGTAAAATAATAAAATATGGAGTGCTGTCAGAAAACGAGCTTAAAAAGAAAAACTTATGACTTCTTACTTGTGAGATATAAGGAATTCCAACCTTTATTCCACAAAATGGGAGAACCGGAAAATTTCTTCTTATTAAAAATGGAATCTGTCCACTTTTTCGCTGAAACCTTGCAAGCAATTTTACATGAGAAATAACAGGAGCAACATCGCCTAAGCTCAAAGCTCCAAGTGCAGCCCAGAAAAAATCCCCCGTCCAATAGTCGTCATACGTTGTAGATCCGGCAATAATACCATCGGATGTATAACATGCCCGTAACTCCGAAGTTGCAATTTCGGCAGCAATTTTTATGTTTTCTTGCGCTGAGACTCTCGCCATTTTTTAATTTCTTCGTGATTACCACTTAACAATACCTCCGGTACCGCCCAGCCCTTAAACTTTGCCGGTCGTGTGTAATGAGGATATTCTTTATTTTTCTGATCTGTTTCTTCTGTTAATGAGTCTGCATTAATAACTCCGGGAACAAGGCGTGTTACCACATCCACAATAGTCATTGCAGGTAGTTCACCGCCGGAAAGAATATAATCGCCAATGCTTATTGATTCGTCGACCAAATTGTCTTCTATCCGCTGATCGACACCTTCATAATGACCACATATTATAATAATCTCTTTTTTTTCTGAGAGTTCGTGTGATTTTTGATAATCAAGCTTTTTACCCTTTGCAGATGTCAAAACAACATGCGAGTCAGTACTCTTTAGATCATTAAGGGCATTAAATATCGGCTCGATCATTAAAACCATCCCGGCACCACCACCGTATGGAGTATCATCAATCTGTTTGTAATTACCTAAACTCCACTTTCGCAAGTCGTGGACCTCTATCGATACAAGCTTTTTATTAATAGCATTCTTTATTATGCTAAAGTCTTTTATTGTTGAGACAAAGTCCGGAAACGGAGTTATTATTTTAAATTTAATCACGGCTTTTTTGAAAATTTATGAATACAATTTACGCTTTGCAAAATACCCACTCGCTACGGGGAGCCTGAGATGTACCTAACTCAGGCTAAGGCTGAATGCGAATACTTGGAGCATGGATCAAGAAACTAAACAAGTGATACAGGTTCGATTCCCCACTGAATAAATACCGCTACGGGGAATCGAACCCCGATTACAGGATTGAGAATCCCGCGTCCTAACCGTTAGACGATAGCGGCACAAGTGAGAAACGGTATATTTAAAGGTATTACGTAAAAGGTATCAAACCCGAAACGCCAAACCCATAGCATTGATAACGGGTTATAAGCAACCTGCGGTCAACAATCTCTACTCGATCACAATTACAAAGTCACCAATTTTAAAGAGCTCACAAATCTTAAGGATATCATCATTGTAATGATATATACACCCAAAAGACTCAGGTGAACCTATTATATCAGGCGTATTAGTCCCATGCAAAGCTCTTTCTGTTGGAATCCAGGTGCGTCCATCAAAATAATTAAGTTTTAAAAGGCACGGTCCGTAAAGTGAACTCAGTTCAAAATCTTCATAATACTTAACAATCTTCCAGACACCCACAGGAGTTGGATTTTCGGCAGCCCCGGTTGCAACTCTATAGACATAAATAGTCTCATCGGAAAACACATATTCTCTTTGTTCCGAAAGATCAACAATTGCATAGTTATTAAAAGGCATTACCAGCTTGTTGTTTTCCATCTTTAACTTGGCATCAATAAGCTTTTCTGCGAAGACCTTTATTTTAGTTGTTCCCACCTTGAACAACCGATATAATCCTCAATCACAGATGATTCTAGCTCTATTCCAACGGGTAAGGTATTTGTTAACAATGTTATCAATTGTTCGGAACTTCGGTACCCTGTAATTGCGACAACTATTAACAAATCTACAAAAGCCGAAACAATCACTTGACATACTAGAATGACACGTGTAATAATTCTTTCGTTTTTCATTAACTTTATTATATATACATGGATAAGGTTGTACAATTAACTGCAGAGGGAGTACAACAATTAAAGAACGAGCTTGCCGAACGCAAGGGACCCAAGATGCTCGATATCCGTAAGCGAATGGCCGAAGCCAGATCAGCTGGTGATTTATCGGAAAACAGTGCCTGGAGCATGTCTCAGGAAGAGTACGAAAACAACGTAGCAAGAATAAACGAAATTGAACAGATACTTGAAAACGCAAAAATTTTAAAGAACGTTAATTCCAAAACTGCCGAAATCGGATCAACTGTAACCGTTGTTAAGGGTAGAAAGGATATCGAATATACAATCGTTTCTCCACAGGAGGCAGATCCCAAAGAAAACAAACTCTCGGTTGAATCACCACTTGGCAAGGCAATTCTAGGCAAAGAAGCTGGAGATACTGCAAATTATGCTACCCCGTCTGGTAAAAAAGAATCAGTAAAAATCAAATCGGTAAACTAGCCACCCAATGTTACAATTGCCACAACAAGAAAGGCTATTATTGTCTGAAATATGTTGTCTTTTTTGAATCGTCCAAGTTCAATAAGCCTTAGGACCGATGAAAACAAGAAAAAAATATTTGTAAAGAAAAGTGCCTCTCGAAAGAAAAGCAGTTTCGACTGATGATCTATAAACAAAAAGACCATATACATCACAAAAATTGCTAAGAGATTTATTATATAAAAGAAAGGCTTTGTTAAAAGTTCAAGCTTAAAGGTTGCAAATATCATTATCAGATAAACGATTAGAACAGCACCAAAGGTTAGATCTTTTAAGAAATATCCAACCAATAGTATTCCCGCAAAGAAAATATATACGGCAACAAAGTCAATCAGTTTTATATATTTTGAGACCGAATATGCGTTTTGTACTGATCTAAGCAATGCAGCAAGAAAAACCGTCCAAATTGTTGATGAGATCAAAATCCATAATTGACCTGAATACCCACTTGTTAAGAGAATCAGAACTCCAATTGTAAGAGTCCATATTAGAATCGGAAAACCAAAAAATATTTGAGTTAAAGTCCAGTTCCTTTTCGCTCGTTTCTGATCATTTATTCTTGTCAACAAAACGTAAAAGGAAAGATAATTAAGTCCAAGTGAAAGTATTGCAAGTACAAGATGCCAAGATAAAAGGTATGAATCAGTATTAAGAGACTGCTTAACAAAAAAAGTAAGCTCAAGCACGACAAAATATACTAACGAACTAATTAAAAGATTCTTTTTGAATATTTTGCTTTGGGTTTTCATATAACTATCCCTCCCCCAGTAAATGAAAGCTGTGCAAAAAGCGCAAGCATGAATATAAGAACTCTGTAGCCGTAGTGACCTTTGTAGCTGTTATTTCTCCACAATATAATTACACGAATAATCTCAATCATTACAAATATCGACAAAAACAGACCGATTGTTCCCCGGTTCAAAAACTTTGAAGTCATCTGTTGCCCTTCGGTAAGAAGCCGACCAAGTACATTACTTCCCATGAACACAGCTCCCGAAACACCATATACAATAAGATTATCGACACCCACATTGGCAGCCGTTCCGGAGTTGTCAAGAAGGATTAACTGTTTATTTTTTTGTTCAAAAATCTTCTTGGGTACAACACACGTTAGCGATTGATTTATCACATTACAATTAATAACATCTGTTGATGTTTTAATATTCGCTTTTAGAACGTCCTTTGTTACCGTTCCAGTTAAATTATATGTGTCATCTGTTAATCGTTCATAAGAAAGGTTGGTTGGAGCTAATTGGACCCAATTATTGTTTGCAATTTCATAATTTACCATGTCACTATAAACAATATTTCCCATTGAATCCAGTAGATCGGCAGTAAGTTTATGCCCACCTCGTTTTGAAAAGTTTAATCGTTTACTAAAGGTCCCACTCGAAATAATTGCTCCACCAATACTCTCACCATCCATGAAAATCTGAACCAGCGGATTTTGTACATCGGTTGAAACAGTTCCCAGCACACCGAACAGCTCATCAATTACAACAGAACCTTCTGTCGGATAAAGGATATTTAACGGCTTCGATGATATATCAACCGTTTTGGATGAATCACCAAGCGATCCAAAAAGTTGCACAACTAGGGTAGTCTCGGATCCTTCAAAGAAGCCCTTAACAACAGCAATTCCTACATCAATAAAGCTGTTATTTAATATGTTGTCTCGATGAGTCGGGCTATTCATCCATGCTTCGTGCACCCCGGATGAGTCCTCGAAACCATAAGCTAGGTTCTCACCTGCATAGGTATAATCGTATCCCGATGACAAAATATACATCCACGGACTCTCTCCGGAGGGACCATAGTGTGCCCAGTACTGTTTATCAAGCATGTCATAAGCCTTTAGATACGCTGCTGCCACAAGTTCGTTGTTTACTTGCAAGGGAATTAATCCACGGGAAATTCTATCAACATTTGCAAGTGCAACAAGTGCAGCTTGTTCAATTGAACCGGCATATGCGGGGGATACTCTAAAGGTTGAAAACAACGCAAATATAACAAAGAAAAAAGTGCTAACAATATTAAAATAACGATTAATTCTAGAACTTTCGCGAAGTCCGAAAGTTTTCTTTAATTTATTGAATAGTTGCATTATGTTTTGACGGTATATAATACTTCTTCACTATAACAAAAACTCGGAACGGAGACAACAACAGATAGGTCATAAAACCATCTAACAAAAGCACTATTGCGACTATTGTAACAGGCTGAAAAAGAATGGCGTTACAATTGATCATCTCCTAAATTATCTTATATAAATATCCTCAAATCACGCAAAATCACTGTTTATGAATTTCGGTACTGACTACTAAAGTTAAGCAGTAGAAAGATTTTCCAACTTTTTTAAAAAGAGCTTTGCTTCTCAATAACTTGTATACAAAACAGGTACAGACACGTACACGCAAGGTATACACCCTCAAAGTCGCCTCCTGCAGGTCGCTTTAATGCTCAAAAAACTTGCACGTGGGTCAACTCTAAATTACCCAAAAATTTAAGTTAAAGAAATCGTCTGAAATAGCGAGTTTCAATATAATTCGGATCCCCTATTAAAGTTCATCACCACGGGAAATCATGTTTGACAAAGCTTGAAGTGTTATTCTTTAATGAAAACACAACAAATCGTAACACAAAAGCTTCCACAGGTTTACATAATTATCTGAAGATGTTCCTCCGGGATCTCACTTAAAAAGCGAGAAGGACTTCTGGACATAAGTCTTGCTGAATTAAATCTTGTATAACTTAAAAATACTTTTCGCTTCGCACGAGTGATGCCAACATATAAAAGTCTACGCTCTTCTTCAACTGCATCGGTACTTTCAAGTGATCTAAAATGTGGCAGGACCCCCTCCTCAATCCCAACAATAAACACAACCGAGAACTCAAGACCCTTTGAAGCATGTAGTGTCATAAGATTTACTGCACCTTCTTTATTCGTTGATTCACTCTCAATATCCAGCATTAGTACGACCTCTTCTAGGAAATTAAGCAGGTCACTGTTTTGAAATCCATATTTTTCGGTGACGTGTTTTAGTTGAACAATATTCTCAAGTTTTTCTTCGTATAGCTCGGGGTATTTATTGGCTAAATACTCTTTGTAATTAGTTGTTTCAATTATAGTGGTAACAAATTCGGTAAGGGTTGAAAACCTTGAAAAATCAATTTCCCTAAAAGCTTCTACAAACTTGTCCAAGAATTTAAGGGCTTTTATGTCTTTGTCGGAAAGACTTTTGGTATTACTTCCAAACGGTAGTGCAACCCCGGAATTAACAATATATGCTCTTACTAACTCCTTGGCGCTTATACCGTTTTGTGACGAAACTTCCTTAAGTTTCGAAATAGCTGACGGTCCGATTTTCCTTGCAGGTGTATTAAGTATTCTAAATAGAGATATGTCATCTTTGTTGTCAACAAGAAAGGAAATATATCCAATTAGATCTTTTATTTCAGCACGTTCGTAAAACCGGTACCCTCCGTATATCCTATACGGCAATCCATAACTTACCAACTGTTCCTCAATCACACGGGATTGGCTGTTTGTTCTATAGAAAATGGCAATATCATTAAAAGAATAACCCTCATCCAAAAGCTTTTGGATCCGACTTATCACAAAGAAAGCTTCGTCGTTCTCGTCATCGCCTTCGTACAAGGTAAGATCTTCGCCTGTATCAGAGACAGAAAAAACTTCTTTATCTTCACGCTTTGTGTTATTTGCAACAAGACCATATGCGGCATCAATTATTTTTTGTGTGGATCTATAATTTGTATCAAGTTTAATGATCTTTGCCTGTGCAAAGTCAGATTTAAATCTCAGGATATTTTCAATAATTGCACCCCGCCATGAATAAATACTTTGGTCGTCGTCACCCACTACACACACATTTTCGTTTGAAATATTCTTGATTAGCTTATATTGGGTTTTGTTGGTATCTTGGTATTCATCGACAAGAATGTATGAATAAGTCTGTTTATATTTTTGTAAAATTTCGGAATTCTCAGAAAACAATTTAAGCGGATACGCTAACAGGTCATCAAAATCAACTCCACCCATGTTGGACTTGCGTTTTTCGTATTCGTCATATACTTTAGCCATTAGCTCAACCTGAGGAGAGCTAAAATTAAGTTTTAAGTAGTCGGAACTTGAAATCAAGTCACTCTTAAGCCTTGAAATTACGGCAGAAACTGCACCAAATGAAACCTTACCAATGTTAAAATCTTTTATTATTTCTTTAATTATGTTGTCTTTGTCGGTACTGTCGAATATTGGAAAGTTTTGATTAAGACCTATCTCTTGGGATTCCCGACGTAGAATATATGCACCCCATGAATGAAACGTTCCAACAAACATACCCTTAAGATTTACACTTGAGTTAAGCATCTGGGATACTCTACTTCTCATTTCTTCTGCAGCTTTTTTGGTAAAGGTAAGTGCCAAAATGTTATGTGGCGAAACCTTAAGCTCATTGATTAAATATGCGATTTTGTGAACGATAACACGAGTTTTTCCGGAGCCTGCACCTGCAAAAACCAAAAGTGGAGAATCAAAATAAGTAACTGCCTCTTTTTGCTTGTCGTTAAGTGTCTGAAGATCCATTAAAGAAATTCTATATATGTTCCCGAAACCCAGCCTTCGCGAGTCTCATCTATCTTAATTTTGTACCACGAATTAACATGCTCTACAACAATGAAAATCTCACCCGGCGACACTTTCGTTACTATTTCTGCTGATGAGGATGGACTTTCACGTACATTTAAAAAGCCCCACTGATTTTCTTTTACACGTACAAAAGTATAGTCAACATTGTTTGTAATAAAGCTTACGCTAAATTCGGTTCCTTGTATGGGTAGTTTGTTTTTGTCAACGATAATGAACTTTTCCGTATATTCTCCGGGCATTATTCCCGGTCTAAGTTCAAAAGTGATTGGAATAGTTTCTCCCGGAGGTATATCCTGATCGATTTTTTTTGCATGTGATCTGCTTGGCCATACTCCTGTTAAAAAGAATTGACTATCATGCAAAAACAAGTCGGTTGTAACAATGTAGAAATCGTCTACTGCATACCAAGCATAATCGCCGGTATTCTCAATATTAATTTTTACAGACAGATTTTTGTCGGGATCTGTATATTCCTCATTGGAAACTGTTGTTACACTCCCCTCGTAAGTTCGCTTAAAATTGTCGGACACTGAAAGTTGTCCAACAAAAGAAGATATGCTAACAAAAGATTCTTCAAGCGAGAAATTTGACACAAAACTATCTTGAATTTGGGTCTTTTCAATTTTACAATCTTTTACCAAAACTGCACTCGGAGAAATATCGTATACATCTAAAAGATACGAAATAAACGAGGAAAGTGTAGAATCTAGACTCCCTGCGAGATTTGTTACGCCAACAAGCACGATTCCCTGAGTGTTGTTTACAACAAGTGGCTGTAAATCTACCCAATGTGAAGTTTGCCGTCCCTGATATATAGTTCCACCATCATATACAAAATTGTATGGAATATCATAAAAATGAAGTGATGTTATTGTATAAAAATATAGAGATTTGTACCAATCTTCTGACGAAACATTATTATATAAACTAGATTTATCAATGTTACATAATACTATTTTCTCGACCTTTGCATACTTATCAAATCCCGATTCCGCTATATTTCTGTCTACATCAACTGTTTGATAGTGTGACTCGGCCTTAACCTGATTTAAGAATAGCTGTGCAACCAAAGTAAAACCTAACGAGCTCCCCAAGATTGTAAAGAATAATAAACTTAAACCCGATTTACTATTCACTTAAGGTATCTATTATTTTATTTTCCCAGGCATGCTTTTTATTATATATGTACAGCTGGCTGGAAAGAAGTATGGACACAATAAAGGTGGCAACCGACATTATAATCGTTATTAATCCGGCCGTTTTGGGGGATGATCCTTTTAGAACTGACATATCTAAAAGTTTGTTTGATCTACCATCGGACGAGCCATATGAATCAAGAGTAAACGAGGTTCCGGTCTCGGCTGCGGATACTTTAACCGTTTGGGTGTCATTATCACCATAGGTTGCCATTGAAACAAGTACGTCATCGTTATTAGTTGACTGATAGTATGATGTTCCAGATGTAGTATAAGCCTCTCCAAGGCTAATTGTAAATCCACCGGTAGCCGAAGCAACGGTCGAAAGCTCCTGAGAGGATCCTCCTGACCCCTGGCTGTCAGCATCGGAAATTGTAGCATAAACAAGTGTATCATTTTGTCCGGTTCCGGAAATGGAACCATTTAAAAGTGAAAGTGCCGGAGGAGTTGCCGATAACTGGTTTAACGTTACAGCCCTTGCTGTTGGGGTAAAATATCTATCGGTTCCGGAATTTACACGAATATAATAGGTTCCGCCTATATCAAGATCTGTTAAGGTAACGTGATGGGTGTAGTAAAGCCCTTGGCTCGCTACGGTATCACGCTCGTCGTAGGCCGTGTTATTTAATGAGTTGCCTGAACTCCCGTAAGATACAGTACCTTTAACTTTAACAGGTGTTACCCAAGAAACGGAAAATCTTGTGTCGGTAACATTTGTAATTTTTACACTTGATTCACCGGTTACAATAGAAGAGGTACCCAACGCCGAAGAAGTACTCAGGGATATATCCTGACTAAGGTTTGACCAAGATCCCTGTGTGGTATTATTAACCGATTGATTACTTGCCTGATTTTCGGAGTTATTAGTAGTGTTGCCGGCGTTTGTGTTATCTGTTGTCCCGGTATTAGTGTTAGTGTCGGTGTCAGTGTCGGTATTGGTGTTAGCATTTGTATTGGTGCCCGTGTTATTTGTCTGCTGTTGTTCAAGGCTTGCACTTGCCGATAATGTTACGTCAAGTGCAGTAACGTTAGCTCCAACAGTAGAAACTACACGACCCACACCCAGCGACCCACCCTGAACCGAAATGGTAACTTGAGTGTCACCGTCAAATGTGAATTTCCCTGAGCCATTCTCAGTTAAAAGATTGGCGAGATCGACCTCCCAGCCACCGTCTTCGTTTGTAATAGATGAAACTGTTGCAGAATTTGCACCGGAATTATCGGTTAAAAACACGTAAACAATTGCTGCTCTACCCGGATCATTAACTACTGTTCCATAAAGCGGGCTTGGAGCAGAAAGTCCTAAATCGGTTACCGGAAGAGTTGAGAAATTGTAAGGATTATCACCTGATCCATACTCGACCGAGTTAGAGACTATTTTGTAGTTGTATGTGGTTTCGGGATCCAGATCCTCTAAGACAACGTAATGTACAGTATACTGGTTTAATGAACCAGCAATTATGTCACGCCTGTCGCGCACAAACATACTAAGATCACTTGTTGTTCCGTATATTACGTATCCGGTTGTGTCGGTTTCGGTTACCCAGGAAAGCACCACCGAAGTATCTGAAAGATCGGTGAGTTTTACGTTTTGGGGTGTTGTAGCGGGACTTGCCCCCGGTTTAAACTTTATAACACTTAAAAGTCCCCATACAATAGCGCCTAAAGCCAATATTACAAGTAGTGAAATCCCTAATGTCCTAAGAGTTCTTTTAGTCTCGAAAGAGATATACATTAAAAACCATTACTAATCCAAATTTGTTACCCAATATACCATAAATTAGTAACTAGGTCATTATTTCAGGTCCTCGCGTTTGCCCGGATCCCACCTACCACGACCTGTACTTTGGATAAAATAGGCTCTAAACTCGTCAATCGGGAAATCTTCACCGTATTTTCGAGTTGTCCCCTCAATTTGCTTAATAATTCGGCTTTCATATCTACCTTTATTCCACTGAGTTACTATTTCGACAGGAATTCCCTGTGAATTAAGTGACAAAATTACGTCGTCGGCAGTATATCCACTGTAACTTTCAAGTCCATGAATTCCTATTAAGTTCCATGACGGCTTAATATCGACTGGAACGGCACCTTCTACAAGGTATCCAAACACATTAAAGGTACAAGCATTGTGACTTCGGATTACATATCCCTCACCCGGCGTTATTACAAAATCTTCGGTTTTAGCGCCATCGGTTCTAGTTTGGTATGCTTTCCAAGCACTATCGTATCTGGCAACTAAAGTCACATCACATCCTTGGGCATTCATTGTTTCAACAAACACGGAAGCTTTGCTCATATCGTCTGAGTAGAATGGAAATGCCATATAGTTAAAGCCTTCGGTAAGGTTAACTTGAAAATTGTCAGCCACTTTTTTAAGTGTAATTTCGATGCCTGGAGTTTCTAGAAATTCTTCATTTTCATCTAAAACTCCATTTTCGTTGGTATCAAGGAAAAGAATAATTGCCCCTTGAGTCCCTTCAGAAACAGTCGTATTTATTGAGGTTGTGAGTGAATAACCTTCAGGAATTACCTGGAATTCTCCACTACCCTCAAATATCACTAAACCATTGTTACCTACGCTCACCGTTTTTTCTCCAGCATACACAACATTAGTTAAGTTACTACCGTCCGAGGGTGTTACAGGAATCAAACTAAGTACATAATCCTTGGGAGACTCAGATGTTTCAGCTACCTCAACAGCCAGGTTCTGTATAGTTCCATTCGTATTTACAGCAATAACCCTTACAGTTTCCTTCGTCTTCTCCCACAAATCAGTCTCAGCAATTATTGCTGTATCATCAATTTCCATATATGCACTAGCCTCATATGCATCACCTGGCTTTTGTAATCCGACAACAACTTTGCTACAAGTACTTACTCCCGTAGTGCCTGTAACGTCACAATATAGAGTAACTTCTCCAGAAGATAATGCCAGCGATCCTGTACTTGCGTACGTTGGAACATTGGTGTCAGGACCTACCTCTATTGAAGGTTCTCCTTCTGTTCGTTTAAATGTACCCATGTTACTTGAGTCTCCACTACCTGGCTCAAATGTACCAACATATACCTGACCCCGAGAAGATACAAACTTCCCTGATTGTTTTACCACAACAGTAGTTTCCCCTTCCAGCTCTTTTAGAGATTTATCAGTTGTAAAGGTACCCTGAACATCTTGTCCATCCATTTTAACTGTTCCCGACAATTTCACATGAGCGTCAGGGTTAGCAACAAAGACTCCCTCTTCGCTTTTGCCCGTTCCCATTGAATCACCAAGGCTTGCATCATAATTACTAATGTAATCTAGTGTAGTAGAAGATGTCCTGAATTCTCCGCTATAAGTCGTGGTCGGAGTTGTAAAAGACCCTTCATATGAAATCACGGTTCCAGAATACTGTTTAAAGGTTCCGCTACTTGGAGGTAACTGAGCAACCCGTGTCGTTCCTTCTAATGTCCTATTAAATTCTCCAGAATAAGTACGTCCCATACTGTCTGACATTTCAATATCAGCAACAACAGAACCATGCTCATCTGTGGTAAACACCTCTGAACTTGTCCTATTGTTTTCACTAAACGTGACTCTGACCTGCGGATCTACACAGGTCTTACCAGGACCAACCAGTGAACTGTCAGGACATGTACAATTACAAGAATCTACGCATCCACATTTTGCGCCCCAACTAATTTTTTCTTCCCCACAATTTACTTTTTTTATAACAGGACTCGAACAACTATCTACCGAGATTTTATCGTTGGTAGCTGGAGAAACCGGCTGTATCCCAGTCTCCGTTTGCTCCTGATGGGTTGTCTGATATGCAGGTTGCGCAACAGAACACGCACCTGTATCATTACAGCTTCCATCAACCTCTTTTGTACAAAAAAGTCCACTACCATTTTTGTAAACATTTCTAACACAAGTTCTGCAGCAGCTTCCCGCAGCGTTTTTAGTTGCACAATATTCTTCAGGATACGCATAGGTATATCCTTCACATGCAGCGTAAACGGGAGTACTAATTGCAGAAAGCACAGAGAAGTTCTTATTGGGAGAGGTTGCATTTGTTACCATGGCATTTATCGTATAAGTAGGCGCAGGGGCATTATAATCAAACCTAGTTACACCAAAATTTGATCCCGTAACTTTAGTATCAGTTACATATACAATCTCAAAATTTTGGAGATTGTCATCGGTATAACCACCATAGGCGGAACCATCTGCAAACCTAGCATTAGCAATGTCGATATACCAGCCATTGTCTTCATTTAAAAGCGATGACACCGGAAGAGAGGCAGGGTTGTCACCCCCGCTCATATATGAGTAAACAACAACATTTTCTCTCCTTCCTTCGTTAAAGAGTACCGTTCCATAGGATTGATGTGGATCAATAAGGTCGGAAAGCTCAGGGAATGTTGTAACTTTCATCTCAAGTAGATTAACTTCTCCAAAGTCAACATTTAAAGCCGCCTGTTCTTCCAAAGCCTTATTCCCATACCAGCGAATACCATTACCAATCATGTAATAATACTCGGTTTCCGGCTTAAGCCCGTAAACAGTAACATAGTGAAGGTAATAATTACCTTTTTTATTGACCTTAACCTTAAAGTTAAGCTCATTGGCGTTAACGATTATACTTTCCCCGTCGGAATATTTTGTAGATTTTGCACGTTCATCACGTTTTTCACCGGCGGAAAGCTCGGCTGCGTTAACATCTCTGTCGTCAAAAAATTTGGTTGAACCAATAGACGCCAACGGCCCCGGCAAAAAGCCCTTTTTGTCACGGACAAGCACAACTCCTGGTTCTTGTGAATCGGAAACCCACGAAACTGTAAAAGAGGTGGCTGTAAGATTGGTAAGCCTAATATTGCTGACCTTACTATTGTACTTAAAAAAGTATAGATAACCCCAAACTCCTACACTTACTACAACAAGTCCCAAAAGAATTGCCCACCACCATTTTTTAACAAACTCCCAGACAGTAGAAAAAAGATTGGAAAATACATTAGCCATTGAATAAGAATATGTAATTTATATCTATATCCAAAGTAACAAAAAAGCTAAAAGGTGTCAACTTTATGACATAACTTTACTCGACACAGGTAATTTGAGTTCCTGAAAGTAATACTCCAATGGACCTATCACCATCGATAGCAACAAAGGTTTCACCAACGGTTGCACTGCCGGCAAAGTGACAAGTTAAGATTTGATCAATAACAACTCTGGAGGTATCCTTGTCGTACCTGCCAAAATACTCAAAAAATCTGGGCGTAAGACTTGAAGAATACATAAAACTTACCGTATCGGGAAGCTGCTTTAGGTAGTTTTGATATGTGTCCCAATCGACGTTATATGGGTAACCCACTCTGTACCCTGTTGGAATTACACTACTTCCTACAAGTGTTCCCGAATCGTTAATCGGGTCAATTTGAGTTCTCACAACAATCGTATCACCAACGTTTATTCTGTTTCGCGAAACCGGTGCCCCGGTAGAAACATTGAATATCTCTTGAGCTGCCGGAATACTGACTGCAAAATTCTCTATCGGTTTGTAGTACTCAAGTTTTAGTACTACCGGTGTAGCTCCATTGTTAGTTACACTTATACTGTTTTCCCCACTTACCAAAAGTTCTTCCGGAATTATTGCGCTATCGTAGCTTAGATCCCAATCAAGTGATTGGTCATTAATCGACACACTAACGTCTAGCGGCTCAGGTTCACCCCCAAGGAAACCACTTGCAAGTACTATAAAGAAGTTTTTAATATTTTTAGAGTCCTTATATGTTGTGTTTTGTACATAATAGATAGCAGATCTGTAGACCTTGTCTGTAATGGCATCGCCGTTATACGGCTTTAGAGCCAATGCAATTATTGCCGTAACGTACCTGTCGTTGTCGGAACCTGCCGAAATACTTCCAAGGTCACTCCACCAAGCCATTTTCTCTGATTTGGTTGCATTTTGTATAAGTCTGTTTGCAATACCAATTCCTTGACCGGTTGCACCAAAATTGTTTAATGCGTACAAAAGATATCCATACGAGAGATCGGTGAGTGTTTCACCGTCCGAGACAAGGTTAAGCGCAGCCGCCAGTGCTCTGTGATTCTGCGAAAATGAAAGCCCCCAAATTGTCATTGTTTTGTACTTATTATCAACTGCCGTACTTTGCAAAATATTTTCAAGATATGTTTCAACCTTAGAGATATCGCTTACATCGTAACCCCACTCCAAAAGCTGATTTAGGGCTATATACCCATAAACGGTAGCCTCGATATCACCTGCGTCATAACTAAACCAACCGAAACAACCATCATTTGTGACATTATTTGCAAGAACCGTCTGAGCAAACGCTAGCATTTCATTGTTTCGATCGGACTCTAATGACTGGCTCAGAACCAGTGCAGCAACTTCCTGAGTTGAAACTGTATCTATGTCAAAAGATGAAGCTATATCGTAAGGGTTATTGGTCGCATTTGAAATTGTAAGACTGTTAATGTACTCAATCTTTGTATAGTCAATTGAAACGTTAACTGTTTCTCCGGCCGGGACGGTTAACAACTCAGCTTTTGTAGTTAAATTCTCGTTGGAAAAAACATCGTATTTTACTTCCATTCCGTCGAGCAGAGTTGACCCCCTTGTAAATGCATAAGTTACTACACAGTCCGCCGAGCCAACAGGTACTAAAGTTACATTCATTTTCGAACCACGAAACGGAGCCATTAATATATTTTTACTTGCACCCTCCGTGACGTTACAACCGGTTGCGGTAACAGATAATGTACCGGAGACGTTACCTGAAGTATAATTTCGAACACTCACTGGAAGTGTAACGGTATCACCCTCACGTATAAACTGAAGTTCAGGTACGGAAACATATATATCCTGAGTGCTTACAAGTGTATCTTTACCATACCCGAATTTGCTGTCGGCAGTATACGCAATCGCATAGGCGTTCCAGCTTGTTATTGTATCGGGAAGCTTAAATGTTATTGTCGCTTTTCCATCCTCTAAGGTAACTGTGTCATTCCAATATGCCAACCGTTCAAAATCAGACCTTACGAAACCTACGCCACCACCGCCGGCCCCGTATCCAGGCAAATATAATAAACTGTAATAATAACTTGAGGAAAACATTGACACGTACTGTCCGTAAAATTCATTAAACAGATCATAGTCTGAATCGACACTATCTAAGCGCGAGTCAAATATGTCAATAGCGACTTCACCATTAACCAGATTGCCCGAGGAATCTTTTACGGAAACAACGAAAGAAACTTCCTGTCCGGGCAGATATGAATCGGCAATACCTTCAAAGCTAATTGTTAATTTTTTATCTGATCTATCAACAACCGCTGAATCATAGCTTGTACGCCATTTGTTTACACCAACCTGGTAATGAGAATTAACACTGATTTGCCCTACACCATTTTGCGGCACAGTATAATTTACCGAGTTTGTTTGAGCTAAGTTAACCACGTAATCAACTTTATTTGCAGATGACTGAATCTGGAAGTACATATAACCTTCGGACACTCCGGTAACAGAAATCACAGAGGTTTCTCCCGGCGCATAAGAATCTTTGTCAAACAGAACTTGTGCATAACCGGAACTTGAAGTTGATCCATAAACATACCAATTAACCGGTCTCGGAAGCGTAATTAGGCTACCTCCGGCCCCGGTAAATACAATATTCAGATCATAGCTACCTTCCCCTGAGTTAGGAATATTAAAGCTTAGATTTCCGCTTGAGTCTGTCGTTGCCGAACCTGACCAGCATGTATCAACATGTCTATTGTATTTGGTTACAGGTTCTGTTCGTTTAGTTTCAGGATTATATTCATTAACGACATATGGTTCGTACCAAGTACGCTGAAGCGTGCCCGTCACCGAAATTCCTGGAACTTTGGCACCTGTCCATAAGGTAACGGCCGAAGCATTAACTGTAAAGGCCTCTCCGGAGTTATAAGTTTCTTTTACTGACTCTGCAACAAGATAAGTATCTATATTATTCACCGTAAAATATGCGTATTTGCTAGTACTATAGCCATACTCTTCCTTGGGCTGAACAGAAATATTATATCTACAGAGATCTGGACAAGCAGAGGTGTCAATGGAAACCACTGCACGACCCTCTTCAATCTCAACGTTAGAAATTATGTAACTTTCAGCCGAATAAGATGCTGTCATATCCGCCTTAGTAAGAGTTCCCTCCGGAATTCCGTAAAACATTGCTCTACTAACCGAGACATTTAAATCAACCATCTCGGAGAGTACTGGCGACCCATTGGCATAATAACCATCAATAAAAACATCCACACTAGACTTGTGTGAAAAAATCTCTGTCCTCGTTGAGAGTTCGTATGTAACCTCTGATACATTCTCGAGCTCCGCTATACTGATATTTTTTGATTCAATTATATTGTCACCAACCTTTAGGTTTAAGTATACAGATCCGGAGATACTTGAAGGTAAATAAAATTCCCCGGAGAAGGTACCCATTACTGGATTAAAAGGAACGTTGTATTGTGTAATTACTTTTTCGTTACTTATACCAAACTCGTACATTTGGGTAACAACTTCGACACGTATCGAATTAATATTCAAGGGAACGGTAAGTAATGTGTTTTTATCTCTTACAATACCTTTGAACTGCACCTTATCACCATAGGAATAATACGGCCTATCCAAAACAACACTTGTTACAAGATCCGTTCTCCAAGAGAAATTGCCGTAGTAATACCTGGAAGGCGCAACTGTTACATATTTACCGTCTATTGAAGCGACTATCAGTTCTACACCCTCACTATCGAAGGCTGCCAGTCCATTTGAGTCGGTCTGCACCGTAGCAAGTTGTATACTATCATCGCCATAAGCTTCAACGGTAGCATTGGGAATAACCGCATTTGCTCCGGCATTAGTTATCCAAACATTGTTTGAGTTGTTATACTGTTGCCATACTGCCGAGAGATCACTAACGATAATATATTCGTAATTATATGAGGTTTCCCCCGTTGGAAAGCTCATTGAAAGCTCGAGCATGTAAATTCCGGCTGCCGTAATACCTGGTCTAATGCTATATTTGCCATAATCCCCACCACCAACGGTAGTGCTCCAAACCGGAGTTAATCCGTCTACAAAATCCGGCCTCATATTCGAGAATTCCACAACCCCACGAACCAACTGTTCCTTTGTTACTGCAAAGATCTTTGCTGTAACATCTCGTTTGGTTAATCCATTATCATAAAAATCACACGAGGATAAGTTGTCGACCGTATTAACAAGTCCCTCACCATCCGTTGCACACAAAGTTGGCATAAAATAGCCGACTTCAATGTCATAATCTTTAGGATGTGTGGCAATAAATGTACTCTCGACACCACTAGCCAAAACTCGACCATCAGCTGTTTCAACTCCATCGGTAACTCCAAATGTATATGATACTCCTGGTACCAAAGGCTCCGTAGGTACAAAAACAATTTTGTGATCGACTTGTAAAAACTCACCGGCACGTGCAGGTGTTACATAAAACCGTTGCGTAAACGAATCAAGCACCACATTGTTATACGAAAATTCGATTTCAAGGGCAGTATCTGCAGGACCGGAAACCCCATTTCGAGGGGTTGTACCAGTAACCTTAAAATCCGGTTCAGTGACAAATACAAATGACAAATCCACGGCAAGCCTGGTACTCGAAGAAATCTTGGTATCTTTGGGAACTGTAATTACATAAATTGTGTCTGCCGAAAGTTCTTCTACCGGGACAATTAAAAGACTTTCACCTTCTGTTGTAATTTCAAATTCAATTTCCGGTGAGATACTTATACTTTCAGCCAAAAGCCTTGAATCAACCCCTTCATCAGTTTTTATTATAAACGTTGCTCCTCTCGAAACACCATAGTTTGTTGAAGCCGTTGCAACAACCTCAATTGGTGCATAAACAGGATTAGTTGTGACATTTACCCAGAATCTTCGAAGAAACAACCATACAGGTAATCCCAAAATTGAAAGCCCCAAAAGAAAAATGAATAAACTTGAAAACACTGCAACTGAATATTTAAAATATGTGTTAGCAAAAAGCCCCTTAAAGTCGAGTTCAAAAGTTTTTCGCGGCTTAATTCCTTCTATTTTGGTAGATTCAAATACTGCCTGATCTAAAGACGAAAGCATTTCTTTTGTTGGCTTTACTGTTTTATGTTTTTTAAGGAAGTTAACAACCTCGCGCTCTTTTTTTGCCGTTTTGGCATCAACGGAAGTTTCTTTGTTATTTAACTTTGTGCCATCGACCGGCTTTGACTTCCTAAATTTCGACAGAAAATCCTTAGCCTTTGAAGTCATTACAATAACAAACTTACTTACTCCCTCCTTTATCTGTTTTACCATTGTTTTAAGTTTTTTCATTACCTTTGCCATTAGTTATTTCTATAATAGATTACGTTTTTTAGATTAATTAGTAACAATTTCAAAACTATCAAGCAACATTAAAAACTCTGTATAATCTGGTTCTGCATCACCATAATATCCATACGCTAACATATATGCATTAGATCCTGAAAAGAAAAACGAAATACATAATGTGCCCTCAGAATCTTCGTTTATAACCGTTATTATAAACTGACCATCTCGAACCATATATGAATACTCTGTTTGGGAATTAGGATCATTCACGTTTACAAATTCGTTTATAAATCCATCAAAATCCGTTACATCACTAAACCTAGAAATTAGATACTGTCTATCGGTTCCGACCATTAACTGGTAATATGTTTCCGTGCTGGAAGGCGAATCAGTAGAATACTCCCCGTTGGGAAACTTAAAAGTTGCGTTTATATCGCTAGCATTAATGGTTTGCCAGTCATTGTAATCAAAGCCTGAACTGGAATAAGGATGAAGTATATTCTCTGCACCAGTACACTTTGCTCTGTTATCAAGTCCTGTAACACAAATTTTTGCTTTTGTACTCTCACCCGCTTTAAGTTTATCAAGCTGAGTTTCAAGTTCTTCTATTGTTTCCTCTAGATCATCAACGGATTTTCCCTTCTCTCCTACCTCAGTTTCTAAATCGGATATCTGTTCTTTAAGTGTATCTACTTCCTCACTAGTACCAAGGAAACTTCCGAATATATCTTTAAACCTGGATTGAACTTTGCTACTGTATGCAATAAATAAGCCACCGGCAATAACAATAACTGCAACCAAAGAGATCCACACCGGAAGCTTTATATTTAAGACATTTCTAACGACTGATCCAGCAAATCGCTTAACTTTTCCAAGGAAGCCAATGATTTTCTCAACGAATGTGCCACGAGTTACTAATTCGATCAGATAAAGTGTTACTGCAACAGGGAAAGTAACAATTACGGAAACGAAAAGCCATGCCGGAACATTTACTAAAACTAAAAATGCACCTGAGCGTAAGAGCCCATTAGCTTCTCCACAACCGGCAATAAATTTATGCTCACCCTTATTTACTACTGAGGTTAATGGATAAACAAACCCGTTAAGCTCGTAATAACTTGTATAGTCGGCAGGGGAATTACCTTTTACAATATCGCCCACGCAGGCAATATTTTCTTTTGAGACAGTTACCCCTAACTTAAATATAACAAGCATCAAGGAGATCAAAACAGTAGTAATAATTGTCAAAAACAACCAAATCTTTACTATTTTGAAGATTTCGCCAAATGTTAGTTTATATGTCTGCTTTTCCTCCATTTAGAAGTTCGGATAATTTATCTATTGCTCTATAATACATCATTTTGGCAGATCCTTCAGTAATATTCATGACATCGGAAATCTCTTTAAAGCTTAACTCTTCATATACCCTAAGCGTTACGATTTCTCGGGATTTGGGCAAAAGTTTGCCCATTATCTTTTTAAGTTTGTCGCTTTGAATTTCTTTTTCCACTTTACCTGCGGCATCATCACCACTTGATACATCCTCAAAAAATTCCTCCTCCAAAGAGACTGTTTGCTTTCGAGCTCTAAAGTAGTCGATCATTTCGTTACGGGCGACCTGATAAAGCCAAGCTCGAACGGTTTCATGACGAATTGTCCTAAATTTTGTGAAAAGCTTAACAAAAACTTTGCTTGCAATATCGGTTGCTATCTCCCTGGAATGAATCCGGCTATAAACAAAGCGAAATATCTCCTCTCGGTAACTCTTATAAACTTTAGTATACATTTTCTCCTCTGCAGGGTTAAGCTTATATTCGGAGCTCATGAATGTATACGCAAACTGATTTTAGATAGTAACATATTAGAACGTTGGTAGACCAGGAATTCCACCCGTTGCCGGAGGAGCATTTTCAACGGCAAGATGAGCTCTCCTTGAAATATCTTCACGAACTGCATTAACATCGGCACCATATCGAACTCGCGAAAGCTGAACAGCCAAATCACGAACCTTGGGATTTGAAACCCATTTTCCGGAATCATACCAAGTAGACATTGAAAATGCAGGTGGCCATTCATTATTAACAAGAATCCTTGCATAGGCGTTAATTGCCTCAATACCAATAAGATCTTGTGAGTTAAACACGGGTTCAAATACCTTTTGCAAATACTCGGCATCGTCAGTACCAACTTTAAAGCTTACAATACTACCAATGTTTCCAAATATTGCGTCGCGGATTTTTTCGTCGATCTGCTGAATATACTGGTTTGCAACAATAAGGTTAAGTCGATATTTACGGGCCTCGGATAATATTTGTTCGAAGCTATCCGTTGCAAAGTTTTGGAATTCATCAACATAAAGATAAAAATCTTGGCGCTGCTCTTCGTCTATATCGGCTCTACTCATGGCGGCACGCAAAAGCCTAGGAATCATTAAAAGTCCCAGAAATTCGGCATTTTCTTCACCTATTAAACCTTTCGATAGATTTACCAAGAGAATCTTTTTATTATCCATAACATCCCTAAAATCAAATCCCGACTTTGATTGTCCGATTATATGACGCATAAGCTCATTTGTAACGAAACGGTCAAACTTTGAAACAAGATAGCCAAGCGCTTCGGATTTATGGAATTTATCGGTTTGGGACATTTGATCGGTCCAATAACGTCTTACCAGATCATCTTTTACCTTTGGAAGCCAATATGATTTAACCCATTCTTCATCGGTAAGAATACGCACAACCTCAACCAACGTTGAACCCGGTTCGGACATTGCGGTAAGCATTACATTTCGAACGGCTCTCTCGAAGATTGGGCCTACAATACCCTGGTTATTTGGGTCAAACATTTTATACATAAGTCCGAGGAAAGAGTTAACAACCAAGTGCTTATCACTCTCGTTGTAATACTCCATTATGTTAAACCCTACCGGACGTTCATGATCGGCTGCATTAAAATAAATAACATCTTCGGCCCGATCAGCCGGAATTCTCTTAAGTAACCATTCAACCGTATCACCGTGAGGATCGAGAAACGCAACTCCATGTCCGGCATAGATATCTTGCATAACAAGGTTTTGCAAAAACCATGACTTTCCTACTCCGGTTTTACCAATTATATACATGTGTCGCCTACGGTCTTCCGGACGTATTGCAACTGGTCTACGCTCGCCACGATATACTGAAGTACCCAGCCACAAACCTTCTGCAGGAATTCGTGGGTCGGGTGGAGCCTTTCTAAATCCTAACCAGTTTAACAAAGGTGTCTGTATTTCCTTGTTCGGAAGGTGAAAAATTGTAGCAAGTTCAGCTACATTAAGTATGTTCTTCTTTCCTATTGGACTTTTTCTATAGATAAAGTCGGTCATAAATTGCTTTAGTTCAGCTCCCTTGGGTGTTCTCTTTTTAAAGGAGTTAATGCCCGGATTTGAAAACTGATCGAACGCAGATGCAATACCATTTACTCTGGCTTCTGCCAGATCGTCGGTATCAGCAGTTGCAACTATTCGGATTGCAGTATAAAAACCATTTTTAGTACATTTCTTTTCGATTGCCTGGAGCTTTTCCTGACTCTCTTCTATTCTTGATTTTTCCGGATCGGCATTATTGGAATTAATCTTTTGGATGAATTTGGTCCCCGACTTCTGCCAAGAAGAATCTGCCGGAGATATTGTTATCTGAAGACAAGCTCCGTCTCCTTCTTGAATTTTGGTTAGTCCACTTAAAATACCGGAAAGCGGGTCTCCTTTAAAGTCCTCATGTACTTTGATTGGTTGATGTGGCTCATCGGACAAAACAAGTTCTACGGCAGCTACACGTTTACCCTCTTTAAATATATTGTGATCGAATATTTCCTCTACTTCAGCAACTTGGTATGTTGCCAAAATTTGGTTTTCCACGTGTTTTGCAAATTTTCTGGGTGTATAGATATAAAAATCTATTCCAATCGGAAGCGATACTATTTCAAGACTTATTGATGGATTTACCTTTAAAAGCCGCTCCCAAAACTTTTGTTTTTTACCAATACTGTAGAGGTTCGAGAAAAACTGCTCGGCAACCCCTATTTCAATTTCGTTGCTTTGAGCAATTCTTACTCGATAAAGTACACTATCGAGGGACTTGTCCTCTCTATCTTCCTCCCTTTGATTCTTTGCAAAGATTAATATTGCAACAACGACAAGTACACAGATAAAAACAAACAAGGCAAGAAAAATTATTATAGCGCTCCAATCAAGAGCTGAAGCTGCAGTAGTAACGGAATCATTTGTAGAATCATTGTATGGAACAGGTTTTACGTACTGTGCGATTGTATATAAAAACTCCACGGGCAGAGTATTAAACTAATGATTGATTTTATACTAAAGGGAAATGACTGGCAAATGGGACTTAGGCGGCAAGCTTGAGGGTGCGAAGCCAAATTGACCCTGCCTTAAGACCCGCCGCTGTTGCAGCCTCTTGAGCCGGACCTTGTGCGAACCTATCGGCAGCGCTTATGACATTATCTGACAACTGATACCCAGGAGCATTTTTTATTGCAGCTTCAAAGATTTGTTGGGCCGGACTAACAACCGGTTGAGCTCCTGCCGGTGTGTTTGGATCCGTCTGGGCCATTGCCTGAACTCCTTGATCCGTTTGGCGATTGTCCTTAATTGGTTCCACTATATCCGGAGATGGTTGTTTAAGCTGATCAAGTTCTGCTTTAATAGCTTTGGCCTGTGGAGCTTCTTGGTCAAACACTACAGGACCTTCTGGTTTGAACTGTTGGTCGAGATCAACGAATTCAACGGGACGAACTGAGGATACCTGTCCGATTTCTGAAACAGGAACAACTGTGGGAGTAACCGTAGGATCCAAAATGTATACTTAATTAAAACTTATGCTTTATTGGATTTACTAGGCTTTGACTTAACATCGGCAGAAGCCTTTGCAAGTCTTGATTTTAACCTTGCTGCTTTATTCTTATGGATAACGTTATTTTTTGCAGCCTTATCAAGGGTCTTGTATGCAGTTTTTAAATCTTCCCCGTTTACTTTGCCGGATTTCTTAAATCCCTTAACAACTGACGTTATTTTATTTCTCCAAACCTGATTCCGACGGGATCGTCTTTTAATTGTGCGAATTGCTCTTTTTGCTGCGTATAAGTTTGCCATTAAACATAACAAGAATTTAAAATCAGTCTGTATTGTATCATGAATACTCTATGTTTTCTAGAGTTAGTTTAGAAGAGAGCTTAAATCAAAGAGATTCTTTAAGCCTAAAACTTTTCCGACATAATTTATAACAAGCCCACTCATTGCAACAACAACAAGCCCAACTACAGCATACATTATTGTTTGAATAGCCTCCTGGTATTTATTTGAATCACCCGAAGAAATCAAAAATTTATACCCACCTAAAACCACGTAAACCAAAGCTACTATACCTGCTACGGAAACAGCGATTGTTATTGCTTTTCTAACAAATTCGTTGGGATCCGTAATTCCTTGGTCAACAGTAATTTTCCCTATTGTACTGATAACCTTTGATAAATTATCCATTACAAGAAGCATTAAATAAACTTAAAATATACCCATACCTTCATAACCCAAAAGATGCCCCACAACTCTAGTTAAAAGTGCCGCACTCATTACAATTGCAATACCGATAATAGCGTTAACAATAATTCCCTGAGCTTCTTTAAGTTTACCTGGATCACCTGCACTCATAAGCCAGGTATATCCACCGTAAATAAAAAGCCCCAAAAGTACAACCCCCGCAACTGCAAAAATGGGAGTCAATGCACGTTGAACAAGCTCGGCAAGTGTTTGTGGAACACCCGAGGGAGTTGATACCCCCGATGCGGAAGATGTACCAGGCGCAGCTTGCATTATTATTTTATCGATATCAAGCATTTTTATTTATTTAAATTCAGTTACAGCTATTGTTATTATAGCACATGAATTCCGTAACACAATAGTCTTTTCTAGTATACAGGAAACCTTTTACAAAGTGCAGTCACCTCCTCTTTTATTGCCTTAAGCTTTGTCTCGTTCTTGCGTGAATTTATTGACTCTACAATTAATTCTGCAACTTCTTTCATTTCGAATTCTTTAAGTCCGCGAGTTGTCATTGCCGGAGTGCCAAGTCTGACTCCGCTTGGCTTATATGGAGGTAAAGGATCATCCGGAACAACGTTTTTGTTAAGGTTTAAACCAACTTTGGAAAGTACATCCTCGACGATTTTGCCATCTACTTCAAAAGATTTCACGCAATCAATTACCATTAAGTGATTATCGGTTCCGTTTGTAACAAGTTTACATCCAAGTGACATAAGTTCGGTTGACAGGACCTTTGCATTTTTAATCACCTGTTCTGCGTACACCTTGAAGTCTTTTGTTGACGCTTCTTTCAGTGCAACACCGATTGCCGCAATAGCATTCATATGCGGCCCACCCTGAAGCCCCGGAAAAACTGATCTGTCAACAAGTGTTGGCAAATTTTCAATTGTCCGTTTAACTTTGGCAAGTGGATTACCAACCTTTCCCCTAGTAAGAATCAAGCCGGCACGAGGTCCACGTAAAGTTTTATGCGTTGTAGTCGTAACCATGTGAAACCCAAAATCGAATGGATTGTCAATTACACCCGCTGCAATAAGCCCGGCAATGTGAGCAATATCAGCCATTGCAACAGCCCCAACCTCGTTTGCGATATCGGCCATTATTTTATAATTATAGTTTCGTGGGTACGAGGTGTACCCGGCAAGAATAATTTTGGGCCGCTCCATAAGCGCTGTATCCCTTAGGTGATCATAATCAATTTCGCCGGTTTCAATATCTTTTATTTTATATCTAACGAATTTGAACAATCTTGATAAGTGGGTAACGGGATGTCCGTGCGTTAAATGTCCACCATGTGTAAGATCCATTGCCATTATTGTGTCACCAGGATTACACCACGCAAAATAAGCCGCAGTGTTTGCGGGAGCACCGGACAAAGGTTGAACGTTTGCATGATCACAGTGAAATAAAGTCTTGGCTCGGTTTATTACTTCTGTTTCAAGAAGGTCGGTATATTTTTGTCCGCCATAATACCTACGCTTAGGATATCCTTCGGAGTATTTATTAGTAAACACTGATCCAAGTGCGGAAAGTACTGCTCTCGAAACATAATTTTCGGAAGGAATAAGTTCAAGCCCTTCCTCTTGACGCTTGGATTCGGACTCAATAAGCTTGGCAACTACCGGATCGACTTTACCAATTGGCTCATTCATTTTATTAATACATTAATTGATTCTATTTTGTTTTATAAGTTGAGTTATAATGGATCTTGAGTTACTGCGTCCATTAAATTACTAAGAAGCATTGCTATAGTAAGCGGACCAACTCCTCCAGGAACAGGCGAAACGGCACTGGCAATGTCTTTTATTGAACCGGTATCGACATCTCCCACAATTGCTCCAGTCTCAGGGTCCTGTTCAATACCGACATCAATTACTACTGCGCCCTTCTTTACGAATTCACTGTTCACCAAATGTGGTTTACCCGTGGCAGAGATTAATATGTCGGCAGTACGAGCCACTTCGTCTAGTCCTTGTGTACGTGAATGACAAAGTGTTACCGTACCACCTCTATATCTAAGCAAAAGTCCAAGCGGAATACCTATTAAGCTACTTGCACCTATTATTACAACATCCTTTCCGACAATATCAACTTTATACTCATCAAGAAGCCTGATTACTGCAAGCGATGTTGCAGGAACAAAATACGGTTTGCCTTGAGCAACAAGCCCGAGTGATGTGGCAGTTAATCCATCGATATCCTTTGTATAGTCTATGCTGTTTAAAATTTTTTCTTTATCAAACCCTTCGGGAAGTGGTAATTGAAGCATAATTCCATCAACTGTATCGTCTTTATTTAAAAGATTTATTTTGGATATTAACTCGGCCGTTGTTATATCGTCATACCTTATAACGTCACAGATCATTCCAATCTTTTCGGCTCGTCTCTTTTTCATTTTTACATAAAGCTTACTGGCATAATCATCACCTACAAGAATAACGGCCATTTTGGGCTTTGGATCAATATTTTCAGTCTTGATTTTTAGATCCTGAGTTATTTTTTTTGAAAGAGCTTTTCCATCAAGAAGCATCATTCGAAAAATCCTTAAATAATCTTGGTAAATTATACATTATTTGATTATATAAAACATCACCTATATCCAAGTCACGTTAACTCGCCACCAATTGACCTTACCTTAAAAGGGTATTAATATTCTGATAGCTAATTTAGTCTATAGAAAAATGACAGTAGTCCAATTTAACGATGCTAATTTCGAAACCGACGTCGAAAAATCACAGGGGCTAGTACTTGTAGATTTTTGGGCAACTTGGTGCGGACCCTGCCTAATGATGACCCCCATTATCGAAGGGCTTTCAACAGATTATGCAGAAAAGGTAACCATTGGCAAGCTTAATGTTGATGAGAATAGAACTTCGGCTGCAAAGTTCAACATTATGAGCATTCCTGCACTTATTCTTTTTAAAGACGGTAAGGTTGTGGAGACAATTGTAGGAGCAAGACCCAAAGCAGAGATTAAAAAAATCGTGGATCAGCATCTTTAGGTAAACAGGCACTTTCGGATCACTTTCCTAAAATAATCTGTCAGCATTCTTGCATTTTGCCAGATTTAGTTCTAGCAGTTGTTTGAGAGTTTTATTAAAATATTTTATGGACTTGCTTTCATATTTATTTCCTACATTTTGCTTAAACTGTGGAATTCCCGGACCCTATCTTTGTAAGGCATGTACTTCCATGCTATCGGATTTCTCGCAACTTTGTATTGTTTGTAAAAGAGGAAGCTTTAGCGGGTTCACCCATAAGCAGTGTCAAACTCAAACAAATATCTCACAAATTATTACGCCCTATAGATACAACCGGTGTACTGCCAAAATCCTAAGTGCGTTCAAATACAAAGGCGGCTATAGACTCACAAACTTTATAGTCGAGCTAATTATTCAAAGGTTATCATACTTCAGGCTCCCCAAAAATTCTTGTATAACAGCCGTCCCCTTGGCAAAGAAACGCCAAAACTGGCGTGGATATAATCAGTCGGAACTGTTGGCAAAGGCTATATCCATTCGCCTTAAAATCCCACTAATTAAAATTCTAAAGCGGATTAGACATACAAATCCCCAGGCAAGACAAAAATCGTCACAACGAGAAAAAAACGTAAAAGCTGCATTCGATTTGATTTCCTTCGACAGAAAACTCCCGCAAAATATTATTCTCTTTGATGACGTAATCACAACGGGTGCAACAATGATGGAAGCAGCAAAGCCGATACACGGGAAAAATATAGTCGGAATGTGTTTTGCTTCTGCATTAAATCCAAGGCACTAATGGCTAAAATGGCTAATTGCAAACGACTTCGCCACTCACAAGCCTACACCCCAACCCTACAATACCTTGGTTATTCTGGGTAAGTGGAGTTAGTTCACCATTTATATACAGCTTGGTAAACTGTCCACGACCCGAAGTAATTGAAAGATTCTGGAATACCGTAAAGCTTTCGTCGAAACCCGACTGAAGTGTTTGAGTATATTTATTTTCTCCGTCAACCGAAAATACAATCCATGCGTCACCTCCATCAATTTGCAATTTGGCTTGAAATGAATCGGGAATGATTTCTTCGGTCACATCAGTTTCGTTCACATCTTGTGATTCAACGGGTATGTATCTTATGTACACAGAAAGTGTATTACTCTTGCCAATATTATCATCGTTTGTGGCCTTTATGACGATTTGATTATCACCCCGGTTAAGTTTTACAGTAGCCGAAAAATAGCCATCATTTGAGACAGTAACACTTTCATCATTTACGTAAACATTTGCCGATAACACCGTATAGCCGGTTATCGTTACAACTTCTGAATTTACCTCGGTTCGCTCACTGGCAGGCCATACAAGTTCAAGTTTGGGAGGCTTTTGAAACGTGGCAAACTGGATTACCAAGTAGGTAATGATAAATCCAATTACCAAAACAACTGCCAAAACGGCAATTGTTGATGGTGTAATAACTATTTTGGGCAGTGGAATCCCATCGGGCTTAGGTTTTATTTCCGTTGCAACGTCTTCGTCTGTAAATCGTCGATATAGTGCAATAACTTTCTCGGTCGGTACAGAAAGATAGCTGGAGTATAATTTTAGAAATCCCTTTGCATAAACGGGAGAGTCAAAAGTATCAAATTTATTGGCTTCCAGGGCAATTACATAGTCCTTTCTAACTTTGATTGCATTTGCAACCTCATCTACAGAAATACCCTTGGCTATTCGTGCATCCCTAAGAAGTTTTCCCGGGGTTATCAATCCGAAATCAACCTGGTCCATGTTTAAGCCTCTCAATGAATTCATCTGCATTAGTAATCAAAACCTCACGGGGCTTACTTCCGTCACGTGGACCGACTACACCGACTTCTTCCATCTGGTCGATGTATCGAGCAGCACGGTTATATCCAATACGTAGCTTACGTTGGATATATGAGGCAGATCCTTGCTGAGCAGAAGCCACAACCTTTATTGCATCAAGAAACACGGAATCATTTACCCAGGTTTCGGGGGAACCTCCATCGGAATCAATATCTGTTAAACCGGCGGTATTTGCTTCAAGAATTGCCTCGTTATATACGGGTTCACCCTGTTTTTTCAGAAATTCGACTACACGTTCTATCTCCTGATTTTTGGTGTATACTCCCTGAATTCTAACTGCGTTTGCAACATCAGGGGCTTTAAACAACATATCACCGTTACCAAGAAGAGTTTCCGCACCAACTGTATCCAATATTACCCGGGAATCAATACTCGTAGCAACCGTCATACCTATGCGGGCAGGAACATTGGCTTTAATAAGCCCCGTTATTACATTTACTGAAGGTCTTTGCGTGGCAAGCAACAAGTGAATACCTACGGCACGTGCCATCTGTGCAAGTCGTACAATCTTGTGTTCAATATCGATTCCCGTTGATAACATAAGATCGGCCATTTCATCGATAATTACTACTATATACGGCATGGACGTGTAACCTTTTTTCTCATTATACTGGGCAATATTCCTGGTTCCTGCCTCACGTAACTGTGCATATCTACATTGCATTTCCTCAACCGCCCAAGTCAAGGCACTTACAACCTTATTAACGTCGGTTACAACAGGCACCATAAGGTGAGGAATATCTGCATACGGAGCAAATTCAACGGTTTTGGGATCAACCAAAATGAGCCTTAACTGATCGGGACTTAAGGTCATTATTAGTCCCATTATAAAACCATTTATTGAGATTGATTTTCCGGAACCGGTTGCACCTGCAATTAACATATGCGGCATTTTAGTAAGATCACGAACAATACTTAACCCGCTAACATTTTTTCCAAATGGGAGCGGCAGCGCAAATCTATCTTCCTTCATGTCAGGAAGACTCATTAATTCACGAAGTGATACAATATCAGGTTTTTCGTGCGGAACCTCAATTCCTATAAAAGATGTTCCGGGTATTGGTGTCTCTATTCTTACCTGTCCCGAAGGCGCAGCCAGTGCAAGTGCCAAGTCCTTGCTTAAATTGCTAATTTTATTAACTTTAATTCCTACAGAGATTTTTAAAGCATATTGAACAACCGTGGGCCCATAATTTATGTCGACTACTTCTGATGATATTCCAAAGCTACGTAAAGTCTTTTCGATAACTTCGGCTTGGGCTTCATTTCTTTCACTTGGATCTGACTTCGGGGGAACAGGGTCAAGTAAAGAAATTGGCGGATACTCCCAATCTGGGTACAAAAACCTGCTATCATCCGAAGATTTAGGTTTCGGCTGTGTGCCGGTTTGTTCAGTTTTTGTATCCACCTTCGAGCCGATTTCAGCTCTTGTTTCCTGTTTATCGTAAAGCTCTCCTAATTTTCCAACTTCTTGAACATAATCATCACCAAAAGCGGGCGTGGATTCTTTGATTTGAGTTATACTATTACCAACTGTTTCGGTAACCTTGGAAACTGATTTTCCACCTACGGTAAAAATTTTTTCTACCAACTTCTGAAGTACTCTTATAGAAATTCCGGTGGTAACACTTATTGCAATAAGTCCAATAATTACAAGAATAATAAACTCACCCTCGAGATCGAACCAATTATATAAGGTTTTGTGAATAGCGTAACCCAAAATACCGCCACCTCGACCCTCGTCGGCAAGTTCAGCACCCTTATCAATAGGAAGAAGAAAGTGAAGAAACGGAAGTGACACTGCCCACACCGAGAAAAAACCGATTAGCGTTTGAGTACCCGAAAACCAATTATTATAACCGAACAATCTAAGAGACAACGCCATAAAAAAGATTCCCAGCACATAGGTACTATCACCAATTGCCTTAGAAATCTGATTAAAAAATTCACCCGATAAAAATGAACTACTTAGAAGTAAAAGTCCCAATCCCAAAAGCATAAGTGCAAAGAAGACTCTGGTTTCATCGCTTTTAATTGTTAATTCCCTATTTTTGGGCGGTCGTCCACGTTTTGCCATGTGCTCATTATATAATAGTTAGTACTGTTTTACTACTTTAAGGACAAGTCCAGGACATGTCCCTACGGCTGTCGGACATGTCCCTACTTGCTAACTGACCCTCTGTCGGTTCCCGTGTTCGATGTGAGCCCTTTGCTTGTTTTGCTTTTGTGCTAAAGCGAATCACCTCTCGCACAGCAACCTTCCAGATTTCACTATATTACTATTTCACTACTTTACCGATTATAGCCTACTATCCAAATACCGCTGCAGAATATGAGCCGCAGCAAGATCATCTATTGGCCGTTTACCTTTCCTCTGCGTATGGGCAATTTTTGACGTATATGCTTCGGTAAAGGTCTCAATTGGAATATCTGTACTATTGTTAAGCTTTTCTATAAAGGAACTTACTCTTTTTACCTGCGTTTCATGTACAGAGGCAAACGCCTGAGGCATTCCGACAACAATTTTTTCAACCTTTTTAAGAACAGCAAGCTCAAGGATTTGGGAAATTGCCGCTTCGTCTGAGACTCGCTTTATTATGGAAAGCGGAGCACTAACAATCTCCTTAGCGTCGCTTACGGCAAGCCCTATTCGTTTTTCTCCAAAATCTATTCCCAGATGAATCATACAAACAGTATACAGTCCCGAAATTGATTTATCAATTTCGAGGATCCCGAGACTTAGGTTTATCTGGTTCGGAATAAGCAGTGAAACAGTGAAGTAGTAAAACAGTAAAGTAATCCTCCGGAAGATAACTATGAGAGAAGTGGCAAGCTTTAACAACAAAATAAAACAGATAAAGGGTTCACTTCGAACGTAGAAATCGACGGAAGCTTAAGCAGTGAAACAGTGAAATAGTGAAGTAATCCTCTCCGGAAGATACCTATGAGAGAAGTGGCAAGCTTTAACAACAAAATAAAACAGATAAAGGGTTCACTTCGAACATAGGAATCGACGGAAGCTTAAGTAGTGAAATAGTGAAGTAATCTCCGAAGAGCTAGTGTGAGAAGAGGAAATCGCTTTAGCAAAAAGGCAAAATAAGCAAAGGGCTTCCGATGAACACACAGATCAACGGAGGACGATTAAGTAGTGAAATAGTGAAATAATCCTCTCTGGAAGATAACTATGAGAGAAGAGGTTCAACATCCCCTTTTACTGTTGTCACCACGCTAGCAACAACAATTGGAAATTATTATCCATTTAGCCTTATAATAGAACAAGAAAGTAATTTGATATTACAATCAATGACGCTACCACTTAGGAGGAACTTACTTACAGATATTTCGGAAGTAAAGGCTTTATGGGAACTTTTACTTAGGGCAATAAGCTCAAAATCACCATCGGAAGATGAAATAAAGTCAATTCTTAGACAAATTGAAATCCTAACACAGAAAACCTCAGTCTCACTTACCAAAGCCCCTAAAACGACGTAAACCCAAGTGTTTTGCATATACCACTAGCCTCTTACGAGTAATCTTGCTAGAATACTAACCATTATTTACAAAAATCAATAGTGAAAAAGATCAATTTAAAGCAAGTTGAGACCAAACCGATAAGTTCCGTAACGTCATCCCTGAAACCAGTAAAAACTCCAATAATCAAAAACAATTCCAAAAGAGAGCCGGGGAAATTTAAGCAGTTTTTTTCACGCCTTTTTAAAAAGAAGTGGTTTATTCCTACGCTTATTGTTCTTTCAATCCCTCTTATATACTTTGGTATTAAAGGATTTGTGTTTTTTAGGGACTGGTACGACATACTTAAAGGAAGCGGACTCGAGTTAAGTTGGGAAGGTATACTCGAGGTCTTATCAAACAATCCGGTACTTGAAACCGATGAGTTTGGACGAACCAACGTCTTGATTGTGGGAATAGATACCCGACCCAACGGCGAGTATTCAAATACCGACACAATCATGATCGCCTCTTATGACAGATCTACTCAGGAAGCATATCTTATCTCTATTCCACGTGATACCGTTGTACAGTTTCCCGACAGAAAAGAATATTACGCACGCATAAACACAATGTATATTACGGCAATGAACATAGAAAGTGAGAAAACCGGAAAACCGGTAACTGATATTGATGGCAGTGTCGGGCTTTCATATCTTGCAGCTGCAGTTGAGAATTACATAGGAATTCATATTCATTATGGCGCTGTTGTTAATTTGCAAGGTGCAGCCGACCTGATTAACGCTATAGGCGGAGTTGATGTGGACGTGGAAAACAGCTTTACTGACTACGAATTTCCAACCTATAACGGCGGATACGAAACAATTAGTTTTACCGCAGGACTTACTCATATGGACGGAGAAACAGCAGTAAAATTTGCTAGGTCACGCCATGGAGCCTGGCCTGAAGGTTCCGACTTTGCCAGAGGCAGACGCCAACAGAAAATAATTGATGCAGTTCGCTATAAACTTGAAAGTGACAAGTCTCTTCTTAATGCAAGTACTCTTTGGGAAATAGTAAAAGCAGTCGGAAAAAACATTAAGCTTTACAATGTAACCCTCCCTACTGTGGAATCTGCAGTCCAAATCGCCTTAACTGATGGAATTCCCCAAACAACAGGAATCGTGCTTGACCCATCAATTGGGAATTATACTATTCTACGTGAAGGTTCTATTCCAATTATGTCTGATCAAGCATACATAATAAGTCCTACCCCACTTTATTATGACTATACAAATGTGCAAGATTTTGTACGGGCATTCATTGAAGATCCCGAGCTAATAAATGAAAAGGCCTTAATCTATGTTTACAATTCAGGCGTCGGTTACAGTGAAGCTTATCAGATTTATAGCGATCTACTTACTGAGTACAAATACAATAAATTTGTCTTTATCGGATATTATGGTGCCACTACAACAGGCATTACAATTGTTGAAAACGAAAATGCATTAGCACCTGCAACAATTTCATCGATTACAAATTACTTAACCGAAGAGGGCTATTCTGTCAATGAAACCAATGAATTTGAACTAGCTCCACTTTATGTTGAGAATATATCCATCTTCCTTGGAACAAATTCTATTGCAATAGAAGAATGATCATAACTATTGATGGAACAAACGAGGGTTTAAGTATTGCGAAATTGGATGAGATGATTTCGAGTTATAAGGAGAAAAACCCCGGCGTTCTATGCAGAGTCTTTGATTGCAGTGAAATTGACGACATTAATAATTTAATCGACTCTCTTTTTGAGAGCTCACTTTTTTCTAAAAAGGAGCTTCTTGTTATTAAAAGGATTCTGGGTGTAAAAAAGGATGATCTCGTAACACTTATCGAAAGCATTTTAAAAAGCCCCAAAGATATATTTATTTGGAGTAATCAGTGTATTCCCAAAAATACAAAAGTCTACAAAGAGCTTTCCGAAAATGGCAAATTTACAAGGGTTGAAGAACCAAGCAAACGTGACCTTAACGGCTGGGTTAATGCCATTGCACAAAAGGAAGGTGTTAAACTGGACTTGTATGCAACCGAAAAACTTATTGAAAGTCAGGGTGCCGACCCTGCTCTTATTCAACGTGAAATTGAGAAGCTTAGTCTTTTACCAAGCGGTAAAAGCTTAAGTCAGGAAGATATCGAGACTTTTGCAAGCAAGCACCACTCATATGAAATTTGGAATCTTATTCGCGACATTGAAGACTCAAACCGATCAAGAGCCATGCGCTCCTTTAAAAATCTTATTGATACAAAGGTTGACCCTATGTTTATTTTTAATATGATTGCAAGAGAATACAGACTTTTATATACAGTAAAAATTATGCAGACTGCCGGAAAATCCGGAAAAGAAATTGCAGCTGAAACAAAAATTCATCCATTTGTTATTTCGAACCTTCAAAGATCGCAAATTCCTATTAGCAGAATTACAAAAATCTTCGAAAAATTGCTAAATATCGACTTCCAAGTTAAAAGATCATTAATTGATCCCGAAACAGCGCTTGCCATATTAATAAAAATATTGTAGAGTTTACCATTAAGTTCTGCCTTTATATTGTATTATGAGCACTCAAGTCATCGAAAGCACGAAGAAAAAGAAAACCAAAACCATTCTAATTATTTTCACAGTGTTAACGGTTATTACTGCCGGCGCCGGTGGCTACCTTTTGTGGAAACTTAATGTTGGTAGTGATACTGGCAGAGCTGATTGGTCGTGTGACTGTTGGACAGAGTGTGTAAATTGGGGCGGTGTTGGTGACGGAAACAACTGTATCGACGATAACGAAGAGGGCTGTAAAGGATCAGATTGGGTTAGATGGCAAAGAGGTTGTAGCGGAGGAACAGCTGGTACATGCTGGTCCACAGAAGACAGTGCAACAGTGGTAAGCGCCAATGACCCGAGATGTACGGCAACTCCACCGGCGGCACATTGTAGTAATGGCATTCAAGATCAAGATGAAACGGGTGTAGACTGCGGTGGCGCACATTGTAATGTATGTGGAGCTGCTGACCACTGTTCGAACGGCGTTCTAGATGGAGACGAAACGGGAGTAGACTGTGGTGGTTCTTGTAGTGCATGTACATCTACGGGACAAGGAACTGCATGTCTTGGAGGTGGAAATGCAAGTAACGGCTGGGGATGTGACCAACCAGATACCATAAGATGTACTTATCCGGAAGCAACCTACTGTTGTTCTTCATCGATCTCCCAGTGTAACGGCGCTAGCGGGTGTATATGTGTAAATTGGCAAACTCAAAGCACTTGGCCTGGTGGTTGTTCTTCATTATCAAATACAGGTCCTTATGCTGACGGTTGCACCCTACCAACCTGTCCTGTAGGCTATGACGACTGTGGGATAACAGGTGATTCAACTAGTAAAACAGGTTGTTCTGTTTTTGGTAATGGATGTAAAACTCTTTGCGGAACCTGTAACAATCCAAGCTGGGTATACAAATGGTGTAAACGTGGCGGGACCATAACTGAAACTCCATACTGTGCCGGTATTACACCAACCTCTGTATCCGGTCTGCCTGCAGGAACTGCAGCCCGAAGTTATACCCTAACCGGAGGAAATGGCAACATAACAAGAGTAGAGTATACGGTTAACTGTGGAAATTCATCTACTACTCTATCAGTAGGTGGACAAACAACTGCACAGGGAGTAAGGCGTTACTTTGATGGAAATCCTGCAGTAAATGTTACAATGACTCTTGCAAGTGGTGTCCAAAGTGACACTTGTACGGTTTACGGAAGAACGGAAATAAGTGGTTCGTTCTATGGCGCCGATATATGTAACAGCACACTTTCCGCAAGTCGAACTCAAGTACTTACTGATGGAGTTTGTGTATCCGTCCTTCCAAATGACACAATAGTGTTAACAAACTCAACCGGAACTCTTCGAAACTTTACCGTAACTGCAGGCGGAACAGCCGCAGTACAACAATACATCTGGAGAGTCGACCAAAACTGTGACGGAACAATTTCGGCAAGTGAAATTCATACCTATAATTCAACGGCAACAACCGATAACAGAGGATTTGTCTTTACCCCGCCCGCAGGGGCCGATGACGGCGATCTTTGTTCCGTAAGAGTTGATATTAGATTTGCGGGAATAGCTGATCCCGTAACCTCAACAGCATGTCAAGTAAATGCAACCTTACGTGCCCCAGGCGAAATGGCTGTTGAAAAAACAGGCCCTATTTGTGTAGAACGAGTCCCACCCAATAATGTCGCAGCATTTACAGTAACTGGAAACGTTCAAACAACAGAAGTAATAACAAGAATAACCGACATATTACCACCAGGGTTCACATATCAAGCAAATTCGGCAAGAATACGAATAGGTTCAGGAACGGCAACAGCTGTCGAACCAACCATTACAACTCAAAACGGAGTAACAACACTGGTATGGACCGGAAACTGGACAATAACGCCGGTATCAGGAGCCGATGTAACGATTACATTTACGGCATTAGCAACAACTGCGGCCGTAACCGGTCAAAATGTAAACGAAATAACCATAGAGATAGAAGACGGCAACCCAGGATACGACGAATATGCATTCCCTGTCGAACAAACCTGCAGTCCGGACACAGGAATTCTTGACATGCCAATAGCAATAATAATTCCTTTGACACTACTAGGTATTGCAATAGTGCTTTACAAGGGTGAATGGTTTGTTAAGCTTCCAAAGCTGAAGTTTACGGGTGTTGGCGATAGTTCGGAAAGTTTGCTTGTCCTAAAGTATACAAAGCCTAAGAAGCATTTTGAGGAAAGCGTCGTTAGAAAGGTAAAAAACAAATAAAAATTATTTCCTGACGTAGGGACAGGTCTAGACCGACATGGCCCGTTGTATCACTGTGTGCATCATCGTTTACGTATGCCCTTGTGATGGTCTAGGATTTAACGTATTATCCCCAATAATCCGCAAGTATAATAAGTTGTGGAGACATTCTAAGGCTATTTATTGTAACAATCTGACTCCAACCCTTACATTCAAGGGCTACCTGCAATTTTAATTCGACTATGCACACACCCGCACACTACTTCTCGGAAAGCACCACCAGCTAGTCGTTTGCAAAAGGGGTGTCGGTCTAGACCTGTCCCTACTCTCGTTGAACCTTAATTGGTACCCCATTAAGCCCATAAGGGACCCCGTCGGAGACGATAATAACGTAATATTCAGGCTCGGTAAGGTCACAAACTTTAATTTCGTGACGGGTTGAGTAAATAAACCCCTCTTTGTTTTTCCCGACAAGATTAATAGTATCGGGGGAAGATCCATATTTTACGTATCCAATTGACTCTTCTTCTGTTTCCCAATATGCCAAAAAACAATTTCCCCCAACCATTGTAACGTTAGCCTCCACCGGATTTGTTTTCGAAACAGTTTTTCCTTTAACATTTGACTCTTTATGCAAAGCTTTGACATAAATAATAAGTCCCAATGCAGTAACCCCACAAACCATGAAAATATAGAAGATAATTGTTCTAACTCGACTGTTTAGAGTCATTTACCTTTAACTGTACTAAGTTTTTCCCAAATCTCCTTTTCCTCTGGGGAAAGTTTTTTCGGAATAGTTATACTACAGTTTACATACAAATCACCTTTTTGTGAACTGTTACCTACAATGTAAGTACCATACTGTTTTACCTTTATAATATCGTTAGGCTGCGTACCTGCGGGAATCTTAAGTCGAACATCACCATAAAGGGTAGGAATTAAAATCTCGCCGCCAAGTACCGCTGTAACCAAAGGAACATCTATGTCAATAAAAACATCGTTACCATCCCTTGTAAAAACATTGTGTGACTTAACTTTCACGTGTACATAAAGATCGCCTCTATTATCCCCTCTAAACCTAAGCACAAGCCCGTCATACGCACCAACGGGAATTTTAATCTTTAATTTTTCCTTCTGCGGAATCCAACCTTTGCCGTTACACTCCGAACAAACAGCCTTGGGAATGCTACCACTGCCCCCACAAACTGCACAGGCCCGCTGCACTACCATTTGTCCAAAGAACGATTGTTGAACCGACCTTACAACACCCTTACCATTACACTCTTTACAGGAGGTAAACTCCTCATTCTTTGCACCCGTTCCTTTACAGCTGTTACAAACACCTTTAAATTCAAATTCAATCTCGCGAGTTAATCCTTCGTTGGCTTCCTCTAACGAAAGCGTTGCGTTAACGTGAATATCGTCGGGACTAAACCTACTGCGCTCGGCTCTAGCACTTGCACTTCCGGTTCCGAACCCGTCACCGCCAAACATTGACCCAAACGAAAATCCACTTCCACCAAAAAACTGGTTTAAAATATCTTCCATTCCTCCCATCCCACTCATACTACCCATATCGTAATAACCTTCGTTGAAGTTCATACCATCACCCACGCCAGAATGCCCAAAAGAGTCGTACTGTTCACGCTTCCTACTGTCAGACAATACCTCATAGGCTTCCTGAACCTCTTTAAATTTTTCCTCGGCATCGGCAGCCTTATTAACATCCGGATGCCACTTTTTTACAAGTTTCCTGTATGCTTTCTTGATATCCGCCTCGGTTGCTTCCTTGTCTACATTAAGAATTTCATAATAATCACGCTTCATTTTTTTAAAAAACCCAAAGTTATAACCTTTGTAACACGCACCGATTATACTTATTAAGTTGTTGACAATCAAACACCACTAAAATATAAATGACTATGGTAAAAGTAAAGGTAAAATATAAAGAAGCCTCAAAAACAAACGAACACAAGATCAATTTCTCAAAGGTTTTAGGCACCTTCTCATTTTTAATATCCCTTGGGATTTTTGCTGTAATGTTCTTACCAATTGGGCTTCAATACGTCGCACCTTACCTTAAAGATATTTTTTATAAACCGGTAGAGCCAAGTATCACCGAAATTGAATACTACGATCCGGGCGCAAGCTATTTTGAAAATATTGTAGTTAATTCACCACTCGCTGAGCAGTCCGAACAAAATTCAAAGATAGTTGTGAATACAACGTACACCTCCCCACTTACAATAACCATAGACGCAGTTGGAATCTCAAATATTAAAATAACCTCAAACGTTGATAGTTCCGACAAAAACCGGTATGAAACAGCCCTTAAACAAGGGGTTGCTCATTTTAAGTATACTCCACTCCCCGGTGACGGTGGTAACTCATTTATATATGGGCACAGCACAACAGATAATGTATTTAACAAATATCCGAACCTTCCCGAAACTATTTTTACAAGACTAAAAGATATTGATATCGGAGATACCGTTCAGGTAGTCCGTGACGGTAAAACCCTAGAGTATAAGACTATAATGGTAAAAATCACATCCCCTGAAGATCTAACCATGTTGTCAGGAATTGAAGGCAAAGAAATTGTAACACTTATGACTTGTTGGCCACTTGGAGTTGGAACCCACAGACTTATAATTATCGCAGAACGCCTGGAACTGTGATACAATTGGCTATATAAAATGGTTTCTTCTTACAAAGTGAGTAAAGGTCGTAAAGTACTTCTAATCCTCCTTGTCGTTTTGATTCTTGCCATTATAGGAGTTGTCGTTTATTTTTTGTTTTTCAAGAACCCTTCAGGTGATCCAACTACAGAAAAAATAGAAATTGTCTATTGGGGACTATGGGAACCTAATAGCGTTATGGAAGATGTTATTGCGGCCTACGAAGCCAAACACCAAAACGTAAAAATTATCTACGTACAAAAATCATTTAGTCAATATGAAGCAAGTCTTCCATACAGGCTTTCCGAAGAGGCAGGTCCAGATATTGTTCGAATCCATAATACATGGCTACCGGTGTTACAAAAACACCTTACCCCACTTCCATCAAAAATAATGAGTACTTCAGAGTATTCTCAGAATTTTTATAACACTGCAGTCAAGAGTTTCACCGGATCGGATAATGCAATTTATGCAATTCCTCTTGAGGTTGACGGGCTGGTACTTTACTACAACAAGGACTTGCTAGCGCAGGCGGGGTTTACCTCTCCCCCAACAGACTGGGATGAATTTCTAGAAATGTCAATTAAACTTACCAAAAGAAGTGGAACCACGATTACACAAGCCGGTGCGGCAATTGGTACCGCAAATAATATTAATCATGCCGACGAAATAATAGCGCTTCTGCTTTTGCAAAACAGTGCCAACATAATTGCACAAGATGGCAAAGCCTCACTTAGTAATCAGAAAGTAAAAGAATCACTATCATTTTACACAGGCTTCGTTAAAACTCACAATGTCTGGAACGACGCATTAAGCAATGATCTTGTTATGTTCCATTCAGGTAAGCTTGCAATGATGTTTGCCCCAAGTTGGCGTGTATTCGACATTATCAATGCAAACCCTGAAATTAATTTCGATATAGCCCCGGTGCCACAACTCCCGGCAAATCAAGTCCCTATCGATCTTGGTTCATATTGGGGCGAAGCAGTTTCAGCACAATGTGATCATCCTGAGATTGCTTGGGATTTTATTAAATATCTTTCGGAGGCTGAACAGCTTAGGAGTATGTATTCTAACGCCTCGAAAATTCGTGCGTTTGGTGAACCGTATGGAAGACCTTCAATGGCTTCCGAGATAAGCACGGCACCTTATGTCGACACAATAATAGAAATTGCCCCATACCTTACCCAGATGCCAATAGATAAAACCAGTTTTCAAGAAGTATTTTATCCAATTATCGATGGCATGATAAGCTCAGGTTCAATAAATACTGGAATTCTCAATAATCAAGAGAAAACATTAAACGAAATTCTTGAAAGCTATAAAAAATAAATAAAATTACTCTTTATTCTAACGCATATGGATAAACCTACAAAAAAACGAATAAATGCCGCTATTGTTCTTCTTGCATTTATTATGTTACCTATAATTGCATTTGAAGTTAGGGACTTAATTAAATATCGAAACTATGCCGGAGACCAAGTCGTAAACAACTTTCCGGCCGTGTCAGAAAAGCCTGAAACAAACGCATACGCCGGAGAATTATATGCAAGTAAAATTATTGCAACCGACAAAGACCAAGACGTATTAATCTACCTATTAAACTGTCCTGCGGAGGTAACAGATTCAAAAGGTGTTGTCCGAACTCATGAAGAATGTGAGAACGTTCAACCAGTATACCCTGCCGGTTTACAACTTAACCGTGAAACCGGCGATATATCATGGGATGTTCCATTAGATGCAGCAGCCGAAAATCCTATTAAAATATATGTCACCGATGGTATTGACTATGTCGTATATGAAACAATGATTTCCGTATCAACTCGCGAGGGGTTTGTCGTTAAGAATTTTTCCGTTACACCTTCGTCGGGCAATATTATTCTAGGATATCCCGTAACCTTTAGCGCAACAATTGAATCCACAACCGGAGTAACTAAGGTTACTGCAGAAATATTTGCAGAAAACGAGCTTATTGACACATTAACCTGGGAATTTACTAATCCGCAAACGCTTGTACTAATCGACGAAAACAGTGAACCGCCCTTCACCTTTACTCCAACAATTCAAAATGTTTACAGCGTTGATCTTACAGTAGTAACGGCGAATGGAGAAGAAAGTCTAATCGACAACATTATTAATTTTATCGTCCGACCGGTACATGCATCCGGTGGAACAATTGTTTTAACTCCGGCAGGAAACAGTGCGCCTGTATTCCAAAACAATCCTACCGCAAACAATGCGAACATTATAAATCAAGGTCAGACCTATCAATTTACATTGAATGTTGCCGACCCCGATGGTGATGTAATAAGCTGTACTGCAATAGCACCCGAGGGATCAAGCGGTAGAAAATGGGTAACTATCACCGAAACTCCAAGCTCAAACGGATCTCAAATTGCAATTTCGCTTACAGGCTCAACAAACGAAGAAGGCTCTTACATGATTACAATTACCTGTAATGACGGTTATCCTATTCACTATGTAACACGAGTATGGCCCGTTATTGTTCAACGAACCGAAGGTAACGATACGCCAGTTGTTGTTATAGCCTCCCCAACGTCCCCCGTAGTAATGACAAGTACACAAACACTAAGAATAAACTGGACGGGAACAAATGATCGAAACCAGATAATTAGATATTCATTATATTACACAACCAATCCGGCCAACTCATCAACTTGGGTAAAAATAGTCGATCTTAACCACAACTTTGTAGAATATAACTGGACCCCTAACCTTCCTACAGGAACCTACTATGTTATTGTTCAGGCTACGGATGACCAGGTCCCTGCAGGAATTGGCTATTTGGTTACTCCACAAATTAGTGTTACCAACGTTTCACAGGGTGGAGGCACAGGCGCAATAAACCCCAGCCAACCACCGGAAGATAATACCCCTCCCGTAGAAGGAAACACTGTGACAAACCCGGAAAATACGTATTTCCCTCCCGAAATCACAAATATTATTCCACTAAACGGATCAACTATTGTCAAAACTGAAGTAACACTCCAGGCTGACTTAAATGCAGGAAACAACAATATAATTGACAGAGATTCTCTTGTTGTGCTTTTGGATGATAAAGATATATCCGATCTAATAATATTGAACCAACGTACTGACCAAAAGGCCTCATTTACATATGTTGCCAAGAACCTTACAGAGGGACAGCACTCGGTGAAAGTTTCTTTTGAAAATGATAAAACAGAAAAGGCAGAGAAAAATTGGAACTTTAGCATAAAACTTGCAACAACAACCGAAAGTGAGAAAGAGACAAGTAGTGACACAATAACACTATTTGGGATCGAGTTTCCCAAAAATCTTCTTATAATAATTGCGATTGGTATTGCATTCCTACTTCTAGGCTTACTCTTCTTACCATTTCTTTTTGGAAGAGATAAAACCACTAAGTACATATCCACAACAACTTATCAACCCATAAATCCACCAACAACTCAATCTACAAGTTCCCTAACTAGCCAATCTTCCAGCCCACCAACTAAGACATCTACATACATATATCAAGAACCTAATAACGTTGCCACGATTTCGTCACCTTCAGGCTTTTACCAAAGCAGTGAACCCGCAACAATAACCACTACAAGTACAGCTACAACAACGCAACCGACAACGGGAACACCAACCACATTAAGCTCACAAACACCTAAGCAAAGTAATACTACTCCGGTATCCGGCCTACCACCCGATGGTATGATTACTCCTCCACCTGTTACTTCATCTACCTTGACAACAACCACAACAAGTAGCACCGGTAGTAGTCAACCACTTAGTAGTAATCAAACGCCTAACGGCAACGAGCCCAAAAATGATGAACCACCAATATCAATTCCTGTTTAACAAACAATGGATCTAAAGTCGATCTTCTCAAAAAAACCGCAAAAAAAACTTCCCTTCAAAAGGGATTTTTCAATCGGTCATATTATCTATAAGTTATGCTCGGACTTAAGAGCCAATAAATTTTTAACGGATTATTCGTTTATTTTGGCAGCACCCCTGTTTCTTATTACAACACTTTATACCTTTGCGATATCGACAGCATATAACCCCGGTCAGATTGAGAAGATTCCATTCTGGCTTTTAACAAAGGAAAGTAATAATTTGCTTGAATCTATAAACGCGGTTAAGTTTGTTCCTTGGGGATTTGCAATAGGAAGTTTTTCCGTGATTTTAATTTGTACTCATTTATTCAAATATAGCAAGCACTTAACAAGATTCGTTGTAATATCAACGGCCATATCCCTTAGCCTCTTCTCTTTAGGATTTGTAAATTTGGTTAACCTAGTTTCATAATATGGAGCTTTTTAAAGAGCAATATTTTCAATACTTACCGTATCTTGGACAAGGTCTAATATTTTCGCTACTCTTAACTCCAATAATTGGTCTAATCGCAAAGCGGTTAAAAATCATGGACTTGCCACCCAGTATGCGAAAACCATCTCCCGATAGGGATCGACGTCTTGAAAAACCACCTGTCCCGCTTTTGGGTGGGCTTGCCGTAATTATCCCTTTTCTGATACTTATACTTATAAATGGGCACGTTATTGAAAATCTTTGGTGGCTATTTATTCCAACCTTAATACTAGTAATAATGGGTGTGTTCGACGATAAGCTAAATCTAAGCTTTAAGATACAGCTTGCTGTTCAAATACTTGCTGCCTTAATATTTGCATTGTCACCCGAAAATCTTTCAACAATAAACATTCCCGGAACAAACATTGTTGTCAATCTGTCAGTATTTACGTGGAAAGACACTTTTCTTGGTATTCCGCTAAGCCTTAGTATTCCAGGCGATCTCATTTTACTTACGTGGATTGTTGTTGTCATAAATGCCCTGAAGGTAAATGGTGGAACCGACGCGCTTTTAGAAGGAAACTCCGCACTTGCCTTAATAATCGTGTTTTTAATTAGCGCACGGTTTTTTAACGAATCAAGTGCATTTTTAAGCATTACTCTGGCCGGATGTCTAATCGGCTATGCAATTTACAACTTTTATCCGGGCAAAATTCACTCGGGCTCATCGGGTAAATCCGTTTACGGATTCTTAATCGCTGCCCTAGCAATAAAAAGCGGTGCAAAACTTGCAACCACTTTTGTTGCCCTTGCACTTCCGCTTACCGATCTGGTTTTTGTGGTAATTCAAAGAGTTATCGAGACCAAGCCGCAAAAAATTAGTGATCTAATGACAAGCGGAGATAAGCGTCATCTTCACCACAAGTTACTGGCAATAAACATATCCGAGCCTAAAATTGCACTTATCGAATACACTATTACGTTAACAATAGGTCTTTTGGGCGCACTTGTAAGCGGACTTCTAAAACTTGCGGTGATATTATTGGTTCCCGTATTAATTCTTGGTTTCATTTTCTTTATAACAATTCTTCCAAAGATTAAAAAAGCCAAAGAGGAAAAAGACGAAACCCCGGAAGACAAGTACTCGTACTAGATCACTGTGCAAAGGCAAGCCATGCCCCATGGGAACTTTATCGATTTTTTGCTTGCGACACAAGGCAGCAAATCCAGATCTAACCAAATCATCGTGAGTACAGACTGCTAGGGCAGTACAAGGATATGTTTGATATCAATCATGCATGGTTCTACTTTCGGGAGGTGATAAAGTTCCCATGGGGCATGGCTTGCCTTTACGGCTTATTTTCTTCTGTATATATAGCAAGTGCCGGAGAAATTTCATTGGCAACGCTTGACAATCGCCTTCTATCTCCGTAAAATCATTTAGCACTTAACATAACTGATTGCTAAATGCCTGTAGACGAAATTTCAAAACGACAACTGGCAATATTACATGCGGTAATATCAGAGTTTTTGGGAAGAGATTTGTCTGCAGTACCTTCTTCTATCGTAGTTAGAAGGTATAAAATTAATGCCTGTCCCGCAACCGTCCGTAATGAAATGGCTCAGCTTGAGAAACATGGACTTCTCAAAAAAAGCCATATATCGTCGGGCAGAGTCCCATCGGACCTTGGAATTAAGTATTTCCTTAGAAACATACTAACTGAAGTAGAAATACCACAAGAATTTGCCCAGAGCGTTGAAACTGCCATTACAGAATCCACGGGTGCATACGAAAGACTTACCAACATATCGACATTGTTATCTGTTTACATTGACGAACCCGTTTTTTGTTTCTTCAAAAATATAACAATTACAAAGGGACTATACAGAGTCTCAAAATACGAGGAACTTCTAGATTCAGACACGCTGACAAGTTTACTGCACTTTTTAGAAAACAAGACACATTTCGACAATTTGGTTAAAAATACAACTAATGTAGTATTTACAATAATTGGCAAAGACCTAAAATATTTAGACCTAGAGAACATAGCAATAGTTGCCAAAAAATTTACGGGGAAAAATGGAACTCCCGGATATATTGGCGTTATTTCGTCAAAACGCTTTAATTATTCAAAGGTAATTCCCGCCGTTAGATTCATAGGTGATTTATTAGATAATAAAGTTTAATGAAAACAAACAAAGAAGTAAAAAAACAGACACCGGCAAATAAGCCTACAGAGGTAGAAATTTTAAAAAGCCAACTTGCAAAAGCACTTGCAGACTATGACAATCTAAAAAAGCGGGCAGCCAAAGACACGGAACAATTAATCTTTAACCGTATAAAAGAGATTTCGACAGAACTTCTTTTGATAATGGACAGCCTGGAACTTGCGAAACAAGAAAATAGAAAAAAAACGGATGAGTGGGTTAACGGTGTATTATCAATATTTGAAATGCTTCCCGGCTTTATTGAGAAACTTGGCTTAACCGAGATTTCAGTAAAAGAAGGAGATACTTTTGATCCCTCCTTGCACGAGGCATTATCGACCTTAAAAACAAAGAAATTTAAAAAGAATACGGTTGCGGCCGTAGTATCAAAGGGCTATATGCTCGAGGGAAATATAGTTCGACCCACACGAGTCATTGTTGCCTCTCAATAAATAATTTATTGTTACTAAAAAAATGAGTAAAATATTAGGAATTGACCTTGGAACTACAAACTCCGTAATGGCCATCATGGAAGGTGGAAAACCCGTCGTTATTCCAAACAGCAGTGGCAGTAGGCTTACCCCGTCAATCGTCGCAATTGATGAAAACGGTGAGCGTCTTGTTGGGCAGGCGGCAAAAGCTCAATCAATTATAAACGCCGAAAACACAATTTATTCCGTTAAGCGACTTATTGGCCGAAAGTTCGATGATAAAGAGACCCAAACCGATATTAAGCGAATGCCATACGAAACCCGAAAAGCAAAAAACGGCGGAGTCGAAGTTAAAATGTCGGGTAAGTGGTATACGCCTCAAGAGATCTCCGCAATGGTACTACAAAAAATGAAAGCTGACGCAGAAGAATACCTCGGAGACAAAATAACAGAGGCTGTAATAACTGTGCCCGCTTATTTCGATGATTCTCAACGTCAGGCTACTAAAGATGCAGGTAAAATCGCAGGGCTAGAGGTTAAACGTATTCTTAACGAACCAACGGCTTCTACCCTAGCCTATGGTCTTTCACAAAAGGCCGATCAAAAGATTGCCGTTTATGACCTAGGGGGTGGAACCTTTGATATTTCTATTCTGGAAATAGGAGACGGGGTCTACGAAGTTTTATCAACCAACGGTGACACACATCTTGGAGGTGACGACTTTGATGCAAAAATAATGGATATGCTTGCCAAAGAGTTTAAAGACGAGCAAGGAATTGATCTTTCAGAAGACAAAACTGCACTTCAGCGACTTAAAGAAGCTTCCGAAAAAGCAAAAATCGAGCTTTCGCAAAGTGAGAAAACAACTATAAATATTCCATTTATTACTGCCGATGCAAAAGGTCCTAAACACCTAAAACGTGACTTCACTCGTGCAGAACTTGAAAAATTGGTTAAGGAACTTGTCGATTCATCAATTGAGCCTTGTAAAAAGGCTCTTGCTGATGCAAAGCTAAAAGCATCCGACGTTGGTGAAGTGTTACTAGTCGGTGGAATGACAAGAATGCCCCTTGTACAAAAAACGGTAAAAGAATTTTTCGAGAAAGAGCCGCAAAAGGGTGTAAATCCCGACGAGGTTGTGGGAATGGGAGCTGCTGTCCAGGCAGGTGTTTTGGCAGGTGATGTCTCCGACGTAACCCTACTTGATGTTACGCCACTTTCACTTGGTATCGAAACTGCAGGTGGTGTAATGACTGTACTTATACCAAGAAACACAACAATTCCAACAGAAAAGAAAGAAGATCGATTTACAACTTACGCCGATAATCAAACCGCTGTAGATATAAGAGTTTTACAAGGTGAACGTCCAATGGCAGCTGACAACAAAGAGCTTGGTATTTTCAGACTTGAAGGTATTCCTCCCGCTCCACGTGGTGTGCCTAGAATCGAAGTCAGCTTTAAAATCGATGCAAACGGTATTCTTAGTGTTACTGCAAAAGATCAGGCTACCGGAAAGGAGAACAACATTGTAATAAAATCTTCGACAGGTCTTTCCGACGATGACATAGAAAAAATGGTTGCCGAAGCAAAAGAGCATGCAAGCGAAGATGAAACAAAGAAAAAGCGTGCAGAGATTAAAAACAATGCCGATACCCTAACCTTTACCGTTGAAAAGACTATAAAAGATTTGGGCGATAAGGTCACAGATAAAGAAAAAGAAGAACTCGAAAAGTTGTCAAAAGAACTAAAAGATCTTATTGCAAAAGAAGACTTTGACGAAAAGGAAGTAGAGAAAAAGACCGAAGAGTTAACAAGTAAAATTCAGGATATGAGTCAACGGATTTACTCACAAATGGGTCAGGAAGCGGCGAAAACCAGTGAGAAAGCGAAACAGTCAGGTAGTGAAAAAGATAAAGGTGGTAAAACCGGCAAAACAGCCGAAAAGTCCGACAAAAATAATAGCGACAAGCCGGAAGACAAAAAAGACAAAGCCGCCAAGGACGCAAAAGATGGAGAAATTGTTGAGTAGTGACATGATAAGCAGTAAACAGTGATAGATAACTTTGTTAAATATCAAGGGACAACTGTCAAAACCAATCCATGAGGTCGGTATGAGGTCGGTACTTATACCCCCTTAAACGGGTTTTGCGGGAGCTTGGCTGTGGCGCCGGAGTCGCTTGTTTTAACGTTAACCTCGCGCGAAGATATCAACTCTTTTCCGCCTTTAACAAGCTCGTTGGCTTTTAGTAGTGCTAATGCAGGATCATCTATAGGAAGCCTCGGTGATTGATTCGCACAACCATTTTGGGGAACCGTAGGGCTACCCGAACCAACGACTTCGCCTGATCGACGTGAATATTTAAATTCCGGAATAGTTTGTGAGAGACCATCTTGTACAGGAGTTTTCCCTATTCCTAATAATCGCTTGATCGAATCAAATATTCCCATTTTTATTTCCGTATAAGGATTCAACTAAGGTCGGTGTAAACACCTTTGAGAGTTTTTCGGAATCTGTATCATCCATTAGTCCAACCTGTTTATAAAAATCCATTTCCTGTGGATTGGTTGTCATAAGTCTGTGCTCGGCAAGACTTGAAACGCTTTTAATTGCCACATGATTATTCCCTGCAAAGAATAGTCCTTCACCTATTCCGCATCTTAAAAGAAATGATCGCTCTCCCTCGGTAAGCTTAAACACAAACTGGATTCGGTCAATTGCAGAGGAACTTTGCTTCAAGAGAATCTGCATGGCACTGTTGTTTACTACGGCTTTTCCATAATCAGTAGATAAAAAGTCGTCGACATCTTGACTTATTGTAGTGAGCCCAAGATAGTACTTTCGAGCACGTTTTGCAATAGAATACATAAATTCGGCCGAATCGGGACGTTGCATCATATACCAGGCCTCCTCTACAACCAAAATTCTTTTTTTGCGGATTTTTCGTATATTAGTCCAGATAAAATCAAGCATTTGATACATTGCTAACGGTCTTAATTCTTCCGATAGATCACGAATTGAAAACACGGTAAATGGATTGTCTAATGATAGATTTGTCCGCTCATTAAATATTCCTGCTGCGCTACCAATTATAAATCGCTCCATTCGCTTTGCCAGGCTTTGTGCATCTTCTTCAGTAAACCCTTTAAGTACTTTATAGAGATCCTCCAAAAGCGGTGCAGGATTACTCTGAGTTGAGGGTTCGACTGTTATTCCTTTTTCATTGTAAGTAAGCATCATTGCTCTATCAAGGATAGCCTTTTCCAAATTACTGGTTCCGCCAAACATAATATTAAAAAATCGCTGAAGAGAGAGAATTTTTTCACGAAGCTGATCAACACCCTCTTCGATTAACGCGCCGGGAAGTTCAAACGGATTTACTTTATAACCTTCATCCTGGGAAAAAGTAATATATAATCCATCGAGTGATTTTGCCAAGCTTTCATACTCCTTTTCCGGATCAATAATAATAACTTCGGTTCCAAGCATTAGACTTCTAAAAATCTCCAGTTTTACGAAATAACTTTTACCTGCACCCGATCTTGCAAAAACCGTGGAATTAGCATTCTCTAAATCAAACCTATCAAAGACAACGAGACTTTTGTTATGCAGGTTAACTCCATATAAAATTCCATGATCCATTGTAAGTTCAGACGTAATAAACGGAAACGTTGTTGCAATTGATGTTGTATCAAGATTTCGGTTGTAAAAAAGTTTGTCTACACCGGATGGAATGGACGACTGCAACCCCTGCTCCATTTGAAGTGTTGTCGGGTCGGCTTGCATATCAAGTGCAGATATTGTGGAGACAACATCTTTCGTGACTTTATTTAGTTCTTCCGTAGAATTTGCCTCAACTGTTACGTAAAGCCCAAACTGAAATAGCTTTTCCGCACCCGATGCAATTGCATCTTGTAAGCTTTGTGCATCTTTTAATGCAACCTTTGCCGTAGGATCGATAACCTTTCCCTTCTCAACCTGAACCATTAAAGTTGCCTCCAGCTCACCCATTTTCTTTTTGAGTCTAGCAAGTACATCTTTAATATCAAGTGGATAATAGTGTGTACTAATAATAAGGGAGCTATCGAAATTTATTAATGGAGAAAGCCAGTTGATTCTAACTACGCGCGGATATTTCGATATAAAAAGGGTTCTAAAGTATTTTCTTCCAACCTGAATATAATTAAAATCGACCTCTATGTAGCTTGGTGCCAATATATCCCTAATGCCTATCTGTTCATTAGCCTGAGCCTGAGCAAGTTGCATATCCTGAGTCACTTGTGTAATTACAGGAGTTCCTTCTGGCGGTTGTATTACCTGACCCGGCTGTGGTTGTATTACCTGATCCGGTTGTGGTTGTATAACCTGACCCGGTTGTGGTTGTATAACTGCTTGGGTGGAAGGTTGCATTGGCGGTACCGGCTGCATCTGCACGCCTTGCGATTGCGTGTATTGAACAGGTTGTTGCCCTTGGGTATTTTGTGCCTTTTTCCCGAATAAGACCTTTCTTATTCCTTCAATAATAGGATTGCTCATTTTTAATTATAGATATTATAAAAAACGTCCTTTAGTTGATCACCCGTTAGTTGATATCCCTTAACTCCCATATTAATAAGTTGGCGAATTATATGATCTCGCTTAGGATATAAATTCGCTTTGGCCTGCTCTATTAAAAGATCGTTTGCAATTGTCGGTGCGGGTTGTTTATCTCGTTTTAGAAGCTTTAATGGATTAACGTTTCCAAGCTGCACGGTTGAATATGATACAACAACATAAAACTGCTTGTCTAAGATTTCGTTTTTTACTATTAGGTTTTGGATAAAGTTTAAATATATTTGCATTTGGGTTCTTCGACCTTCCGACATTGGTTGGGTCAAGTAGTTTCTAAGGTAAGTAAGATAGTTTGATATATCAACCTTCTTTGTCCTCACAACAATTTGCAACGGATATGTTACCGAGTTTAAGAGGCTTGCAAAAGCCATAATTCTGGAATCTTGCTCTTCGTCTGACAAAAGATCAAAGTTTACTGCCGTTGTTTGAATCACAACCGCAACTTTATTTCCTCGAAGCAGTAACATATCGTCTATCACTTCAACGATATCAAGATGATCCTGCGTTGAATCGAAAATCGGTTGTTTATTTGGATTTACAGATTGTGCCATTTATATAGCCCTAATCTCAAATGAACCAAGCACTCTACCATTTAATTCGAGTTCACACAAGGGAAATGCATATCCCGACTTGGTAAGCTCAAGTGTATAATTTCCGGTTGGCATTGGGCTTGTAAATAAAACTTGCCCCAATTGGTTACTTTTGGCGGCCCTTGTTGGTCGCCCCGAAGAGTCTTTTATTATACATACAACGTCTGGAACTAAAAGCCCTTCCCTGTCCTTAACAACAAAATTTACAGTATTTTCACGAGGAACAACTCCCATAATATCAATCCTATAATCCTTTACTGTTTGTGGATTTATAGTGATTCTGTCGGACTGGACAGGTTGTTCTTTCCCAACACCAAGCTTAGAACTTAATTCCTGGACTTTAAGATTAAGCTCATCTATGGTTTTTCTAAGCCTTGCATTTTCGTCTATTAAGTTTTGGTTCTGCGCAGTTAGTTGCTGCAGTTCCACTTCCGTCATGGCAGTTTAAAATAATTAAGTTGGATTTACCGTTGAATATGGTTGTTGAGTTAATTCTCCTTGCTTAGGTTGCTGTGATTGATCCGTGGGTATCTGCTCAAGTGGTATCTGTCCGGGTTGCTGTATCTGAGTCGGTTGAATTTGCTGGGGCTGCACTTTTTGAGGTTGTATCTGTTCGGCTGGCAACGAACTCATCATTTCATATCTTGCTTGCTGATATTCTTCTTGGGGCTGCATTATTGTTGGTGCGGAACGTTGAGCTGCACCAGGTTCCACAATCGGCTGTGCGGGTTGTGCTTCTGTGCCGGAAGTTCCATGCATTGGTGAAAGCAATGTCTGCCTACCTTCTTTAATTGATACGGACTGGGTTGAATCAGGCTCTTTAAGCAAGCTTACCTGTTTTACGTCAACCTCAGGAGTTGGGATGTGCAGTCCGCCGATTATTTGACCAACAGTCGACTGGGTACCAAGTTTTACCTGCATAGGTTTTAACTGCTCAATAGGAATTGTCGAAGGAATTGCGGCAGGTGTTATACCTTTTTTCATCCAGGCACGTTTAGTAGGACTACGAACAGCTGCAATATAGCTTAAGACCCACTGATCAAGTGACCTACCCCTAACCGGAAGTAACCCAAATGAAAGCCCAAACACAACAAATACTACCATGGCAGGCCAGCCAATTATTGCAGGAATCGAGCCTTCTTTTACCATCAAAAATGTTATATATGTTAAAACACCGCCAATTGCAACATATATAAACTGTTTAAGGTTCATTACCCCAAACAGCTTAAAATCTACATCCACTATGTTATGAGGGATAACGTGTTGTTTTTGTGCCACTTACGCCTTATTTATGTTATGATTTCAGTATATCATAGAGGACTTTCAAAGAAAATGAGCATACACAAAAACTTACTTACCCGTTACCTTAGAATCTCCGAGTACTTCAAAAAACCATTATCCTACTCGTTTGTAAAACTAATTAATGCCCCCAAATCCGCCATTCCTAAAACTCATAAACTTATTAATGGGTATATAGTTTTAAATGAAACTACCCTGCCGTCGAATTTACCTGAACTTACAAAAACAAAAGTTAAAATTGCAAAACGACTCCTGTTTTTACTCTGGCTATTTCCTTTTGTAAAAATGATTGCACTTTCGGGGTCGGTTGCCGCAAAAACACCTGCTCCGGATGATGACATCGACGTAATTATTATTACAGATCCAAAAGCACTCTGGCTGACACGGATATTGGATCACCTAATCTATCGATTCTTAAGAGTAAGACGTGTCTCAACAACACCCAAGGGAAAGGAAAACAACCTGCTTTGTATAAATACCTATTTGGCTGATAACAACCTAGTACTAAGAAACAAAGACATATTTTCAGCATTTCAGCTTTTGTCAATTACACCACTTTACGGAAAGAATACTTATCAAGACCTGATTTCTTCGAACAGTTGGCTTGAAGACTTTATTTACGGCAAATTGACAATAGGCAACAGCTCCAGAAAAACTTCTTTAGGGGAACTTTTCAGAAACCTTTTTACACTTCCTTTGCTTCCTGCAATATGGGTCCTTGAACCCATTGCGAAATATATTCAGCAAAAAAGCTTCGCAAAACATCACAAAAGTCTATATTTTTATAATAACCACGTTATTGAAACATACCCACGAAACACCCGTCTTAAGGTACTTTCGTTCGTTTCGACTGGAAAAGAAGATCTATGACGTCCTTATAATTATCCAGGGTGATTTCCGCGAAGTCAGGCAAGTTTGCATAAAACTTAATCTGCTTCTTCACGAAAAGCCTAAGCTCTTTAGCTAGATATTTTACAAATTTAACCTTGTCAATTGTTCTAAATCGATTTTTAACCTCATCTACCTGCTTATATCCCAATGTTGTTCGTAAGGCGCAAAATCCATTTCTAGCACAGGTTTTGATTAACTTTTCGTACTCTTCTATCAATCCGTTTTTTACGAGGTGCTTAGCCCAACCATCCATTCGCTTTAGTAAAGATTCCTTTTGAAACACGGGAGAAAATAGTATCGATTCAAACTCCGGAGTTTGCTTTGTTCGTTCACTTAACGTTTCGGATGTAACCCACCCCTCAATAAGTGCCTTAATGTATATACCGTTTCCACCAAAAACAATTGGCAATTTACCTGAAGCATGCGCACTTTTAATTATCTCTCGGGCGGACACAAGAAACATGTCAAGCGTAAACTCCTCTGAAAGGTCACAAAATTCAACCAAATGTACATCTATTTTTTCTTTGACCGACGGGAAAATGTATGACTGCACAACATTCATGTTTTTATACACTTTTCGAGAGTCGGCCGAAACAAGTGTCGAATCTATATCATATTTCCCAAAGAGATACTTTGCGATTTTCACGGCAAGTGTAGTTTTACCGGTAAGGCTTGGTCCGTAAATAAAGATCACCTTATTCATTAATATTTATTTTTAAAATATCTTTATCGGCAAAAAGCTGACTGGACCTACCTGCAAGCATTGTAATTATTTTTTGCTGTTCCTTCTCTGAAAGCAGTTCGTTTATAATTGCAAGACTCTTGTCATCAAGCTCCGACTCAATGTCATCGAGAAGCAAAATGGGATAGTCATCAAAGATTTCGTGGTAAAGCTCACATAATGCCTTTATAACATGAACTATGGCAAGCTTTGTTTGACCTCGTGAACCATACTCTTGCACGGAAAGTCCGTTAAACTTTATGTCGAAATCAAACGTGTGCGGAGAAACTAAGGTATAGCCACGCTCCTTGTCCATATTAAAGTTGTTTTCTATATGATTTTTAAATTCATCAATAGAGCAGATACTCAAATCAAGCTCAAGACTAATCTTCGATTCTTTAAGTTTATTCTTAATTTCGGATGTCCAGTAACCGATTTTTTCAATAAGCGTTATCCCTGCCGGAACAATTTTTTCTGACCAAAAATCTATCTGTGTTTTAACGTCTAAACCTTCCGAAAGCCGTTTTATAAGTAGATTTCTATTTCGAACAATTGCTTTATATCTCGACCATTCGTGTACAAAATCCGGATCAAGGGTTTTAAGATACCCAAGCACAAACTGTCTTCTTACGGAAGGATCCACATGAAACAAAGAGACAATCTCCGGATTAAACTTAACCGCTGCCGGAAAGGGGTTTATTTGGACTTTAGGTGTTTTAATTTTATTCAAAAAGTAAACCTTCGAAAGCCCGTTACCTCTTTCAGAAATCGCAGCTTTTATTGCAAACGAAACCGGCTCCTTATTAAAAACAACATCACCTGAAACCGATGTTATTTCCAAGGTTTCAATCCGCTTGTAAAGATCAAGTTTTTTCTCGGTAACATCTGACAAAAATGATACACCATCAAGTATTGTCGTTTTGCCGCTAGCATTAGGTCCAACGATAATAGTTATGTCATTAAATTCTAAGATTTTCTTTTGAAACTTGCCAAATTGTATGAGCTTAAGCCTTTTTAATTTCATGATTTTAGAACGGCTAGAAATGCTTCCTGAGGAATATTTACATTGCCGACTTCCTTCATTCGGGCTTTACCTTTCTTTTGATTTTCGAGAAGTTTCATCCGCCTACCCGGATCAGATGCATGCAATTTGTGGAGCACATCTTTCCTGAAGGCTTGAACTGTTTCTCTCGCAATTATTGTTCCACCTATGGCAGCCTGTAAAGGTATCTCAAACTGGTGACGCGGAATGGTATCCTTAAGAATCGAGAGTAATGATACCGCTTTTGTCCGAGCCCTGTCCGAAACACTTATAAACGAAAGTGCGTGTACTTCGTTTTGCTTCACCAGTATACTTACTTTAGAAAGCTGTACCTTTCGATAAAATTCTCCTGAATAATCCATTGAGGCAAATCCACGGGAGACCGACTTAAGCTTATCAAAGAAACCCGATACTACTTCGGCTAATGGCATCTTATACGTTAGCTCAATAAAATCAAGTTCATACAAATTTTCGCCCATCTGGGTTTCGATGTATTCGGCTCGACAGTTTTGGCAAAGATCCATAATTGCACTCATGTATTCAACCGGAGTTAAAATCTCCATATCAACAAAGGGCTCTTCAAAATACTTAATGTTAGCAGGGTCAGGAAAATCCGATGGCGTCTCAATATTAAATACCTCTCCCGTATTTGTATAAGCTTTGTATTTTACGCTCGGACTAGTAACAATAAGTGCTGAATTAAACTCACGTTCCAGCCGTTCCTGGAAAACATCCATATGTAAAAGCCCCAAAAAACCTATTCTAAACCCAGTTCCTAAAAATTCGGATCGCTGCGGAACAATACTTAGTGATGGATCGCTAAGCGTTAACTTGTCTATAGACTTTTCAAGTTGAACATATTCTGAACTTTCGATTGGAAAAACAGAAGCAAAAATACGCGGCACAGGCTTCTGGTAACTGTAAATTGGCTTGGTATCAGGCGATTCCGTAACCGTTTCTCCGACAGATATGTAATGTACGTCTTTTACACCGGTTTCAACATACCCTACTTCTCCGGCACCAAGCACTTGCTGAGGAATAAACGCCGGAGTTATATAACCAACTTCACCTGCGACAAACGGTCTGCCGGAAACAAATAGTTTCTGTCCCTTTGTTATACTACCTCCAAACACACGAAGCAAAAGTATAATCCCTTTGTGTTCATCATAAAACGAGTCAAACACAAGGGCCTGGAGCTCCTTTGTGGATCTGGCTTCCGGCGATGGTACAAATGTTGTTATCGCATCGAGCAACTCTTTTGCACCTTGACCGGTTTTGCCCGAGGCAAGAAAAATATCACCCAATTTAAATCCTAACATTGCCTGCATCTCTTTTTTACGACGCTCTATATCAACTCCCTCTATATCGATCTTGCTAATTACAGGAATAATTTCAAGTCCATATTTTTGTGCAAGCTTAGCATTTGTAATGGTTTGAGCCTGAATTCCCTGCTTTGCATCGACCAAAAGTAATGCACCTTCACTTGCCACAACAGAACGACTTACTTCAAAACTAAAGTCAACATGCCCCGGAGTATCAATAAGATTTAGAATGTATCCATCCCAGTTAAGCCTTGCACTCTGCATTTTAATTGTAATTCCACGTTCTTGTTCAATATCCAAAGTATCTAAAACCCGCTCCTGTCCCATTTTAAGTTTTTTACCGCTGGCAAATTCCAAAAACCTGTCTGCCAGTGTGGATTTTCCGTGATCAATATGTGCTATTATGCAAAAATTGCGTATTTTAGAGATATCCATGCCAATAAGATATAAGTATAATGAGATATTATATCAAATCGCCATTATGTTCGTATTCTTATGCAAGGAAAGTCTATACCCATATCTACATAAGAAGAATCTTTTGCTGTATAATAAAATACTTATATACCACTACTGCCATGAGTAACCTTAAACAGCTTTACAAAAGAAAAGTAAAAGAGATCGATCGCGGACCGGGCAACAAAAAGTATTCATCCATAAAATTTATTGCTCCGCTAATTCTGGTAATTGCCGTAATCTTGATAACCTTTATTGCATACAAAATAGACTTTAGATCAATTATTGGGCTTATCCCCTATGTTAGTGAGCAAAAGAACTGTAGTATTTCGGTAAATATCTCAAACGGAATCGGGCTTGTTCTTCTTGACGACGAAGAAATTGGAACAACCCCACTTGCAACATACAAAGTCGTCTGCGGAACACACAAAATCCAAATTAAAAAGACAGGTGAATATTCCGAGTTTTATGCAATACACAACGAAACCATTGATATGCCCAACAAGTCGGCGCTTACAGTAAATATAAAGCTGGGACCAACGGAAGAAGTCACTGAAGTCTTAAAATATCTCGAGGAACCCTACTCCAATCTTAGTCTTTTTGTGTTTTCCAATTCGTCAAATACACTTACAATAATAGACGGAATTACACTTGGCGAGACACCAATCTTCACAGGGGAGCTTAGTGCAGGAGGACACACACTTACTTTTAGATCCAATGGCTACGAAGATACCAGTGTACAGATAGTAATGAAAGACAAACGTAAGATAACAATAACCGTTCAATTAATGAAAATTCCAGTAAAATATGAAAGGACTGAATAACAAACGTACAACACTTGTCGTTTATGGAGCTTATCCTGTCTCCTTGGATATTATAACTACACTGCTTTCCGAAAATGGGTCCGTAATTGTTGCCGATATCTACAACAAAGATAAACACAAACTCTTCAGAGATATCCGAAACAACCTGTCTTTTAAGTTCATAGTTCTCGATGCAATTTCGAAACTTGAGTCGGTAATAAATAAAATCGATTATATATTTGTACTATTGGACCAACATATTGACGGAGAAAGCGTACTTAAAAGCGAGAAATATCTTGAGATTTTAAACACACTCCAAGCAACCCTTGAATATGCCAAAAGCACTAAAACCAAAGTTGCAATAACATTTCCACTCAACACATACCCCACCGAATCCAAAGCAGAAGGTCAATATACAATAAAGGATCTTTACACAAATATTACAAAAAAAATAAATGAAGTCACCGAGAAAAATAAATTTGTTAAGTTGATATATACCGGTGAACTTATCGGTCCCGGCATGAATATTACGGTATCCACACCGTTCAGAGACCTGCTAATAGACTCCATTATTGAAGAAAAAGTATCAATTTCCGGAGATGGACTTGAGTCATACTCCTGTATTTATACATCCGACTACGTATACGGACTTGTTAAGTCAAACTTTTCAGGAGACTCAAAGAACGTACTTATGTCAATAAAGGAGAAAGTCTCGCTTCTTTCTTTTGCGTATAAAGTAATTGAGTACAATCCGGTAATTCAGGACATTGAATTTACAAAGCTTATAAAAACAAAGAAAGAATCTTTTAAACCCGACCTTAGTCTGGAAAACACAACGATATTCGACATCCGATTTAATATCGATGAATCAATAGAAAAAACGGTGAACTACCTATACTCCGTTTCCGAGAAAAAACGAATAGCAAAGGCACCTCCACTTATAGCTAGGTTCCAGGAAACCCCCAAAGAGGTTGATTCTATTCCCAAACCTGTTCCCACTTCGGTTCAATCTTCTGAAATCGAGGAGCTTACGCCCATTGGAAAATTACTTGAAACCCTTAAAAGATCCACATCCCCACTTAGAAATCTTATTACGTCGGCAAAGCAGTCCTGGAATATGTTTGTCAACAATCCCGCAAAAATTGCACTATTTACGATATTATCAGCAGTTGTAGCTTTACTCTTCTATTTTCTAGTTTTCCCGATTACAAGCCTATTTTATAATGGCTACAGATATCAAAAAAACATTAAATCTTATGCAATAAGTCTTTTAGGAAGTGATACAACCCAAAACGCAGAAACGCTCAAGATAATAGAGTCCAGTAATACCGGTCTTCAACGCGCCTGGGAGCGACTCTCCTGGAGCAAATCAATTTCATATATAACTCCTGCATATAACGAACTCGATAAACTATTTCTAAGCATTGATCACATAACCACAGGAATTTCATATTGGGACAAGGGCGCAACGCCAATAATAAATTACTTATCGCAACTCGAAATTCCCCAACTAATTGAATATGAGAGGATTAACACATCAAAAGAGTATTCACTCGAACTCAAGGAGATCGAAAACAATTCACAATACCTGGTCTGGTCTCAGGAAGAATTTTACAAAGGGACTAATATAATAAAAACCGTTAACACTGATGTCTTTCCAAAGATTTTAGGGCAAGAGGTTGATAAAATTAAAGTCTTAATTGATTCAAACGAAAAATACATTGAAAGCAGCTTTTCACTACTTTCCTCTATTCCTGATCTTGTAGGTGTTGATAACCGAACCACATATATTATTCTGCTAGAAAATCCCTACGAATTAAGGGCACAGGGCGGTTGGATTTCCGGTTACGGACTTTTGGAATTTGAACATGGTCAAATAAAGGTGTTAAAGTTTGACAATATCTACAATCTCGATGGAATAATAAAAAATGAAGGTCTTTTTATTACACCCCCCAAGGATTTTCTTTATCAAGACTCCACCTGGCTTACAAGCCAAGTAAACTGGAACCTTGATCACGAAGAAATGTCTGCCGAACTGGAAACAATGTTGAAAGCAATGAATGTACGTCAAAAAATTGATGGTGTAATAACAATAAACATGTTTTTGCTTGCCGACCTACTTTCTATCACCGGGCCAATCGAAATTGACACTATCAACGAGCCAATTACTTCCAGCAACCTTCTCTTGCAGGTAGTCGATTACCATAATTCTTTTACTCCGGGAGCCGACACCAAACCGGACATTCTGTCAGAAATAGCCTCGGAAGCCTATAACGCACTTGTAACAAATAATTCAATCAGTATTGTTACCATATTGGACTTTTTTAAGACTCAACTAAACGAAAAAAACATTATAATTTCTGTCGACAATCCATTGATTTCAGAAAAGCTATCAGCTTTATCGTGGAACAATTCCATATCCAACTATTCTGACGGGTTTTACATCTATCCATCGGAATGGAATTATGGCGGTAACAAGGCAAATGCATTCTTAACAAGAAGTATTGAAGTTAAACTCGACACCAGGTCCTCAATTTTAACGGGTGAAACTCAAATAGAGTGGCGGAACCTGTCTGTTGAGAATATATACCCGCAAGGTAACTATCAAGCCTCCATAAGAATTCAGTTTCCCGCAAACACAATTGTTACCAACGTTTCGGGCTCGACTTCATATAACGTGATAAACTCTGCAACAGAAACAACCGTATACGTGGACATAGACGTTGGTATTCAATCAACCGGATCGATAAAGGTTAATTTTTCCAATGCGCAATCTTCATATCCCAAGCTCTATCTTGTTAAACAGCCGGGCATTTACAATACAGTATATTCGGTAACAATAGTTTCAGATGGCGACACAAAGAAAAACTCAGCGGAATTTAATACTGATGTTGTCTTGGAACTTTAGATTTGTTTCCCTAGAATTGCTCTTTAAGATTTTTTATGGTTTTAATCTTTTTTGCAAGATCGGCGTGAAGGTCCAGCATTTCATTTGAGGTGATTGCCCTACCTATTGGAACCCGTTTCATTTCATCAACCATAAGATCGGTATTTAACATAAACCGTGTACCAACCCCTTTGTTTAATGCAATGTTTACCATGTGAGAGACTCCACAGTTATGACACCTAAGCATCAAAATTAATGTGCCCCCAAACTCTTTTACAACATCAAGATCTTCGGGATTGTATGGACTGCCACACCTATCACAGAACTTTGCAGCAATGTTTAGTAACGCCTTTTTATCCATGTAAGACAACGTTGCACATGTTATATCTAACCCGTATAATATATTACGACATTTACTTAACAAATTTCAAGCGGTATGAAAGACAATTTGCAGAAAAACGTTAGTATTAAGGCGCTTTTGGAAAAGGGAAAAGCTCAAGGCTTTCTTACTCAAGATGATATCCTTTCAGAGTTTTTGACCATCGAGGATGATATTAATACCCTCGAAGAAATCCTGGCACTCTTTGAAAATGAGGGCGTTGCAATAATCGATCAAGAAGAATCCACAGGCGAAACCACAACAAAATCCACAGATATCACTTTTGAAAAGAAACTCGAAATTCTAAAAAGTATCCAAGCCGATGCCTCAAAAGACGCAATTAGAGCGTATCTTCATCAGATCGGAAAGATCCCTCTTCTTACTGCCGAAGAAGAAGTTATCTTGGCAAAACGTTATGCAGAAGGTGATTCCGAGGCAAAAGATTTACTAATAAAGGCCAACCTAAGGTTAGTTGTTAGTATTGCTAAAAAATATTCAAAGGGTCAGATGGACCTACTTGATCTTATTCAAGAGGGAAATGTCGGCTTAATTAAAGCCATTGAAAAGTTCGATTACAAGCGTGGTTTCAAACTTTCTACCTATGCAACTTGGTGGATAAGACAAGCTATTACACGTGCAATAGCTGATCAGGCAAGAACTATTCGTGTACCCGTTCATATGATTGAAACAATAAACAAACTTGCAAGAGTAAACGCAGAACTTTCTGCGGAACTTGGGAGAAAGCCTTCAATCGATGAACTGTCCGAAAAAATGGAGATAGAGGCTTCAAAGGTTGAACAGGTAATAAAAGTTGCTCGACTTCCTATTTCACTTACTACTACACTCCAAGATGACGATAAAAGTGTACTAGAGGAAATGATAGCCGATGAAGAATCAATATCTCCCGAGGATTTTGCGGAACAGGAGCTTCTAAGAGCTCAGTTGGCCTCTCTTTTGGATCAACTTCCACAACGTGAAGCAGAGGTATTAAGACTTCGCTTTGGTCTTAGGGATGGAATCTCGAGGACACTCGAAGAGGTAGGGCTTCAGTTTAACGTAACTCGCGAGCGGATAAGACAAATTGAAGCAAAAGCCCTTAAAAAGTTAAAAGAAATGAGTAAAAAACAACAGCTCGATAAATACATTACAAAAACCATTTAGAATTACTATCTAGATCGGCTAACTACATCAAACACAAGCTCGAGATCAAGACTTGACTCCATTTGAGCTGATCTTAAATCGTTTATTCTGGACGAGTCATATTTTTCAACTTTGAAAGCAATTTCCAAAATAAGACTTCCTACTAATCCCGAAATTAGGAGTGCAAGAATAATTATTACGTTTGCTCTCACCTACTGGGTTTCTTTAAATAATATAATATTGGAATTAACGGTACTTATCGGAACTCTGCATATAAGTCTGTACATCCCATCATCTACGGTTATCGTAATCTGCTCAACTGACGGATAGTTTGGCATGTCCTCGACCTCATTTATATAACCAAGAATGCTGTCAAAATTTGTACCCCAAACCGTAACCGTTAACCAACCCGGAACAAGTGCAGTTGACGTATTTTCAAGATAATCAGCCCTACCGGCACTAATATCCACTACTGTAAGCCCCAGGTTTTCTGCAGAAAAAAATAAGTCCCTAAGAATCTCACTTATATTTTGATCACCGGGAAAATAATCGAAAAATGTTGAGAGTTCATCCTTATAACGTGCCATATCTTCCTGAATTGATAAAACGGTACTTATACGTTCATTAAGAAATTTACTGTCCGTTGTAAGAATAGATATCTCCGTTCTTCGATCGGCTATGGTAATCAGCATAGGTCTAATAACAAACACAATAACAATAACAACGGCAATAAGTGTTAATCCTAGCATTGTATACGATTTTCGTTCCGGTGTAGACAGAAATATCCGCCTAAGGGTTGCATAGGTTCCGGATCTTATTTCCTGTATTTTCATTCCCTGTGCAGGCGCTACCATTGCTACCGGCTGCTGAGTTATTTCGGGATTTTGTATGTTATCTGGCATCGTATTTACGACTTTTAATTATTCAAACTTAACTACACCAACAACTCGAATCTCCGAGTCTGTTTTGATTGTTTCATCAACACTAAAGCTTGGTCCGGGACTTTGGATTCGACTATCTTCACGCATCTTACTTTCTATTTCGTATAATTCTTCGTAGCTATCAACAATAAATTCAAAATCTGCTCTCTCCTGAGTCATTGCTACTATTTCAAGCTCAACGTCGGACAGATATTCTGTAATTATAAATAGCCTGTCAGTTATTAATCCCTGCCCGGCCTTTAAATAAGATACCTCCGCCAATATTTTTTGAAGGGTCAAAACCTCGATCTCTTTTTCCTTCATGTGATTTAACGTTATTATGTATGAATCAACATCTTCCTCAAGTTTATTACGTTTGGTATCCAAATACAGTCGATAGACAAAGACTCCTATGAGGAAAGCAGCGGTAATGAGTGATAGAATTCTACCCCAAAGTAATATCCAATTTAGAAAGACGTCTTTCTTGTTTTTGGGAACAGTTGATGGACTTAACAAGTTTATGCTATCGCTATACATGCATTAGGCAGTAAAAGTAATGATCTTCTAAAGTATAAGAAATAATAAGGAAAATATCAAGTTCATGTAGCTACACCAAACATCACCTAAAGAAATCGTATACCTGGATTTACGAGTTGCATACTACTAACTGAATATTGAATTTACCACTTAAAGTGAGCAAAGGCTCTGTTTGCTTCAGCCATTTTTTCGACACCTTCACGCTTTTTGACGGCTTCTCCCGAACCGTTATACGCTGCAACAAGCTCTGAAAGTAGTGATTCCCTAAACTTTATGCCTTTGGCTGTTCTGGCGGTTTCAACAAGCCAACGAATTGCTAATGTTTCTTGTCGAGCTTCGGTTACGGGAACCGGAACGCTGTAGTTAGCACCACCAACTCTACGTGATCTAAGTTCAACTACGGGCTTTATATTGTTTAATGACCTTTCCAGAACAACAAGAGCCGATTCATTTAACTTTGAAGCTGCCTGCTCCATTGCATAATAAACAGCTTTTGTGGCTTGAGTTTTTTTACCACCCTGCATGACCCGATTGATAAGTCTCTCAACCGACACACTCTGGTACTTTACATCTGGAATTGGTTTTCGGTGCTTTGCACGTTTTCCTCTCATTTATTTAAAACAACTAATAATTAATCTTTTGATTTTTTAACTCCATATATTGACCTACTCTGTTTTCTGTTAACAACACCCTCGACATCATATACGCCACGAACAATTTGATACCTTACACCAGGTAAATCTTGCTTTCGACCGGCCTTAACAAGCACAACGGCGTGCTCTTGGATGGAATGCTCTATACCGGGAATATATGCAGTAACCTCTCGACCGTTAGCAAGTCTAACCCTTGCAATTTTTCGTGTTGCAGAGTTAGGTTTTTTAGGTGTCATCGTCTTAACCTGTAAAACAACTGCTCGTTTAAAGGGATTAGCCCTTTCTGTATATTTATTTTTAATCTTATTGTGGTCAATAGCAAGATCTCTATATTTCTTTCTTCTGGTAACCTTTTTTCTACCGTTTCTTATTAACTGGTTAATTGTTGGCACGTTCTGTAGAACAAAATTTAGCTCGTATTTATACCATATTTTAGGGACTTTATCAAACAAGTCCTTTTACGTAAGGAAGATCCTCCGGTGCTTTTATCCGAGCATCTTCGCCTGTTGGAATCAACCTTCCAATTATTACATTTTCTTTGAATCCAACCAAGTGATCAACCGTACCCTTTAATGAAGCATCCGTTAATACTCTTACCTGCTCCTGGAACGAAAGTGCCGATAAAATTCCTTCGGCCCTAAGTGATGATGCCGTTACGCCAATTAACAATGGTTCAAAAACAATTGGACGTTTTTCGGACTTCATAAGTATTTCATTCTTAAGCTTCATTAAGTATTTATCGCCTACCTCACCAATTACATAGTCACTGTCACCCGGATGAATTATTAATGCGTTCTTACTCATCTGCCTGACAAGTACCTCGAGGTGCTTATCACTTATTTCAATACCCTGATCTTTATACACTCTTTGCAATTCTTCTATTATAAACTTTTGAGTTGTAATAATGTCAGTTACATCAAAAAGGTCTTTAGGAGGAATGTTACCTTCGGTTATGGGATCACCGGCCTTTATTTTATCACCATCTTTTACTATAACCTGTGTCGTTTCTCTAAATCTAAACCGCTCCACGGAAGAAACCTCACCTGTCAGAGTAAGTACGTCACCCGACAGAAAAACCTCTCCGTCCATAACGGCAATAACTTTCTTTTTGTCGTCAATCTTGAAAAGATCTTCTCCCTTTTTGACGTTATCCCCATCTTTTACGTTTATTTCTTTTACACCTTCAATAATATATCTTATCTTTTGCTGCTTTCGGCCATTTATTTCAACAACAGTTGTAGCCTTGGTTTTCCTAAGGCTAACCTTTCCGGTTAACGAGGACAATTTGGCAGCAAACTTTGGATTTCTAACCTCGAAAAGTTCAACAAGCTTAGGCACACCCTGGGTAATATCTTTAACTTTAGAACCGCCAAAGTGAAAAGTTCGAAGCGTCATCTGCGTTGAAGCTTCACCTACAGACTGCGATGCAATAACTCCAACGGCTTTTCCGATTTCAACCAATTTTCCTGTACCAATATCAGATCCATAACACTTCTGACAAAGTCCAACCGGAGATTCACATAAAAGTGGTGATCTTACCTTTATTGACTCTATCTTTTCGCATTGATCAATAAATTTAGCGATATCTCTGTCAATAACTTCGTTCTTTTTAAGAATAACTTTTTTGGTTTTGGGGTCGACAATATCTTCAGCTACTGTTCTTCCTTTAATGTTTGAATAATAATCAATTTCACGCGCAGAGTTCTTGTGAAGTTCAACACCCTCGCCGGAGTATCCGCAATCATCCATGCGAACAATTGATGTGTGCGATACATCAACAAGCTTTCTTGTTAAATATCCACTATCGGCAGTTCTTAATGCCGTATCGGCAAGACCCTTGCGTCCACCACGTGCCGCAACAAAGAATTCGAAAACGGAAAGTCCATCGGTATAATTACTTTTAATTGGAAGGTTCACCCACTTACCGGAAGGATCTCGAACAAGTCCTTTTATAGCAACTACCTGCTTTAAGTTGTCAATCGTTCCCGATAGTTTGGCCTCTATCTGCATATAAACCGAGTTTTCAACATTCTTTTGAAGATCTTCCCATGATTTGTTGGCAAGATTCTCTGTTGTATCAAGCCAAAGTTCCTGAATCAATCTTTCTTTCTCTTCTTGAGTAATAAGTCCCTCTTCATAATTTTCAAGAATCTCTGACTCGGATTTTGTAGCATTATCAATCTCGCCAAGCTTGCCCTGATATGAAGTCAGATCGGACTTTCCAATTGTAAATCCCGAGACGGTGGCATATTTAAAGCTTAAGTTCTTTAGTCCGTCAAGAAGACTAACCAACAGGTCGGGATCCATTGTCTCGGCAAACTCAGCAATTATATTATTAATTTTTCGCTTATTCATAAGCTCGTTTATGTAAGGGATTTCGTTGGGAAAAACTTCGTTAAACAAAACTCTACCAACGGTTGTTTCGATAACTCCGGCTTTTGTCTCGGTAACGACAGGATCTCTAATTCCAAGAAAACCAGCCTCAAAGGCACCAACTGCAGAATCAGTATCCGCAAAAACTCGCTTGGGCTTATCAACCGGATCCTGAGTTATATAATAAACACCCCAAACCATATCTTTTGACAAAGAAATTACGGATTCACCGTTTGCAAGTTTAAGAATGTTGTACTTTGTTAGCATTTTGGTTTTTATTTCCTCTACAGCCTCGTCGGTAAGTGGAACAAAAACTCCCATTTGGTCGCCATCGAAGTCAGCATTGTATCCTCCGCAAACTAACGGATGAAACCTGATTGCACTTCCCTCTACAAGCTTAACATAGAACCCTTGTAAACTCTGTTTATGAAGTGTTGGTGGTCTATTAAGTAGAACGGGGCGATCCTTTAGAATTTTCTCGAGAGTATCCCAAACGATTACTTCCTCATCATTTATAATACGCTTCGCCTCGTGAACGTTAATTGCATGACCCTGATCAATAAGCTCGTGAATAATAAACGGCTTAAAAAGTTCAAGTGCCATTACTTTCGGAATTCCACATTCGTAAAGACTTAACGTTGGATCCCCGGTAATAACTGCACGTCCGGAATAGTCAACACGCTTACCTAGTAAGTTCCTTCTGAATCTACCCTTTTTACCACGAAGTTGATCCGTAAGTGATTTATACGCAATTCTCTTTGAATTAAGTACCGGCTTGTGTGGTGTGTGTGCATTATCGATTAGTGAATCAATTGATTCCTGAAGCATCCGCTTTTCATTCCGCAAAATAACTTCGGGTGCATTTATTTCGATCAAGCGCTTTAGTCGGTTGTTTCTGTTAATAACCCTTCTATAAAGATCATTTAGATCCGAAACGGCATATCGACCACCGGTTAATCCGATTATAGGCCTTAAGTCAGGTGGAATTACAGGAATAACGTGAACAATCATCCACTCAGGCTTTACCTTGTTTTTAATCATTGAGGTTATGTATTTTAGCCTTCGGATATCATTTGCCTTTTGTCTTCCTGCGGCATCAACAATTTTCTGTTTTAGCATTTTCTCCTCGGCAGCAAGATCAACCTGCTTTAAGAGGTGTTCAACTGCCTCGGCGCCAATCATTGCTGAATAGAAATCAATACCGGCATCGTTCATTAGAGAGTGCTCGTCATCGGTGATTATTGATTTTACACGCAAATTCTTAACAAGATCAGATAGTCGCTGAATTTCATTCTCAACATCATCTAATTCTCCTTTGATATCGCGTTTTACTTCTCCTACAAGTCGTTTATAGTTCTCATCGATTAAGCCTTCCTGAATCGTATATTTTTCTTTATCAAGTTTTTGTTTTTTTAGTGCTTTTATTTCGGACTTCTTCTCCTCTTCAAGATCATTAATCCTTAAACCTTCCTCTTCTTTTAATTCGCCGACTCGCTTTTCACTATACTCCTCGACCAACTTTAATGCGTCGGCTCGCCTTGTTTCATCGATTGTAGTAATAATAAACCTTGTGTAATAAATCACGGATCTTAAGTCTTTCTGGGAGATATCCAAGATTATAGATAACTTGCTTGGAATACTGTGCGCATACCATACATGTACAACCGGGATTACGAGCTTTATATGACCCATTCGCTCTCTTCGAACATCAGCCTTGGTTACTTCGACACCACACTTATCACAAACAATTCCTTTATACCTGGCTTTCCTATATTTTCCACAATAACACTGATAGCTTGTCACAGGTCCGAAAATTTTTTCACACATAAGTCCATCAACTTCGGCACGACCCGTTCGGTAGTTAATTGTTTCGGGTTTAGTTACCTCCCCATGTGACCATCTAAGTATATCCTCCGGAGACGCAAGTAATATTTTTATCGCGTCAAAGTTCTTGATCTCCCGTCTAAGATCTAACATAAATATTCAAAAAATATTATTTATTTGTATCCAGTTCCGGTTTGTCTTCGGAACGCCACTCTTCTTTGGGGTTTCTTAAAAGTTCAACATTTAGACCCAACGAGTTAAGTTCACGAACAAGTACGGAAAACGATGCAGGGACTTTTACCACTTCAACCTTTTCACCACTAAGAATCGCTTTGTAAGCAGCCGATCGTCCATCTACATCATCTGATTTTATTGTAAGCATCTCCTGAAGTGTGTGTGCAGCACCATAAGCCTCAAGCGCCCATACTTCCATTTCACCAAAACGCTGTCCACCTCTATGAGACCTACCTGCAAGTGGCTGTTGCGTAACCATAGTGTATGGACCCGTTGACCTTGCATGAATCTTTTCACTTGCAATATGCTTTAGTCTCATAAGGTAACGCCAGCCCACTGCAACCTGCTGATCAAACTTTTCACCGGTTCGACCATCGTACATGTTTACCTTGTTTGTATCCGAAAGCCCTAATTCTTTTATTTTCCCGTTAAACCATTCCTTGTCATAATCTTCGAAACTTGGCATTGCCACATTAACACCTGCAGAATATGCTACGTTAGAAAAATATGTTTCCAAAATTTGCCCCAGGTTCATACGTTTTATAACAAGTGGGTTTAGTACAACATCAACTGTTCGTCCACCCTCGATATACGGCATATCTTCTGCCGGCAAAATCTTTGTTACAGTCCCTTTGTCACCGTATCGTCCGGCAAGCTTATCTCCAAATGAAACCTTCTTTGTGCTTGCAATCCAAACTTTAACCTGTTTAATTACACCTGCATTCAATCTGTCTCCTTTTTCCGAAGAAAGAATATGCACCTTAGTAACAACCCCGTCTTCTCCATAGGGAACTCTAAGCGAGTTATCGGCCACTTCTCGTGAAGGTTCACCAAAGATTGCACGTAAAAGTTTTTCTTCCGCCGAAAGTTCATGTTCACCCTTAGGTGCAATTATTCCTACCAAAACATCACCACCGGTAACATTTGCACCAACCCGTACAATTCCATTATCATCCAAATGTCTTAGAGCTCGTTCGGAAACACCTGGAATATCTCGAGTTATAACCTCCGGTCCCAACTTGGTCTCACGAACATCAACACTATGAGTACTAACATGAACCGATGTTAAAAGGTCATGTTTAACAAGCCTGTCAGATATTACAAATCCATCTTCGAAATTAAACCCATCCATAAACATGTAAGCAACCAAAAGATTTCGACCTATTGACAATTCACCGTTAGCCATAGATGGTCCATCGGCCAAAAGATCACCCTTTTTAACTTTATCTCCGACTGAAACCTTGGAAAGCTGTGTAAATGAAGTGTTTTGATTAGACTGTTTAAATCGAGTTAGCTTATATTTTTGCTTTTGGCGTCCTTTCACGGAAAGTTCAATTGTTTCTGCATCTACGTAAGTAATTTCGCCGTCAAAATCGGCATAAATTCCCCACCCGGATTCCTTCGCAACAAACCTCTCGAAACCTGTACCAACAATAGGTGCCTCAGGCGTAACCAAAGGAACGGCCTGGTTTGTCATGTTGGTACCCATTAGAAGCCTGGCAGAGTCGGTATTTCCGGCAAAAGGAATAAGGGCCAAGCTTGCACTTCCAACCTGGCTCGGCGAAACATCAACAATATTAAGCTCGTTAGCATATACGTTTCCAAAGGTGCCTTTGTTTCGAGCCGGGATTATTTCGGCAAGAATATTTCCGTGTTCGTCCTGCTCAACAGTTGAAGGCGCAGAAACCAATTCTAATTCCTGATACGGGTCGACCCATATTATTTTATTCGTAATAAAAGGTCTGACTAAAAGATCTTTACCTTTTAATTCCTTTTCAACAGACTTTACTATTTCGTTTGTAATTAGTTCACCTGCTTTTATAAGGATTTTAGAACCGGCTTTTATGTCTTCCCTTGGGATTCTATTTAAGATGCTGTCTTTACCAACACTAAGTGATGATTTTACTACTCTGTACATGACCTCAATAAACCCATAGTCATTTATTCTTGAGTACAATCCGAGGTGAGTAACAACACCAATGTTCATTTTTTCAGGAGTTTTTACGGGACACATTCGACCATATTGTGAAAAATGGATATCTCGAATTGAAAACGTGGCTCTATCGCTACTTACGCCACCCTGTCCACTTGCAGTAACACGTCGCTTGTTTTCGAGTTCGGCTAATATATTTTCCTGATCCATAAACCTTGAAAGACTATTTGTTCCTAAAAACATATCAACAACTGATCTTAATGGCTTTGCATTAACAACCTGCTTAGGATTAATTTTTGCGTCGTCACCATACATACTAAGTCGGTCACGAATATTCTTCTCCATTCGCAAAACGCCTTGTTCGAGCTGACTTACAAAAAGCTCACCTACACTTCGGATCCTTCTATTTGTAAGTGCGTCAATATCGTCAATCGGAGCATTACCGTTATTAATTTCAATAAGACGTTTTGAAATATCGATAATATCGTCAACAGTTAATTTGTAAAACTTTTCTTTTTCAACAAGCTTTTTCCCAAACTTTTTACACATTTGATACCTACCCACTCGGCCCAAGTAAAACTTTCTGGAATCAAAGAAAAGCCCGCGGATGTAACGGATTGCGGTTTGCACGCCAACCGTTTCGTCTGAACGAAGCATTCGATAAATGGTTAATGCGGCATCTTCCTGCCCTACAGTAAGGTCATACTTTAGACAAGATTCAATGTATTTTATTTCACCTATATCAACATCGGCAAAAAGTTCGAGCAGTTCACTATTAGAACCACGACCGAGTGCCTTTAAAAGCATTGTAAGAGGAATTCTTACGTTGCCCTGCATAAGTTTTATAAAAATAACACCTTGTCTATTTACAACAAACTCGATCCAAGAACCTCTCTGCGGTCTTAATTTCGCCATATACAAAGCCCTATCGTGAGTACTGTTTTTAGCCTCCATAAAAGAAACGCCCTCGGCTCTTATCAATTGATGAATAACAGCTCGAGAAACACCATTGTGAACGAATCCGCCATTTTGAGTGATTACGGGGAAATCTAGAAGAAAAATTTCTTTTTCTTTTACAATGCCCGTACGCTTGTTTGTAAGTCTAATTGTTGAATAAACCGGAGCATCATAGCTTAATTCCCGAAGAAGAGCTTCATCTTCGGTTCGGTTCGGTTCACCAAATCGAAAATCCAGGAATTTAACTTCCCATTTTGACCCGGTTGGGTCAGTAATTGGATTAACTAAAGAGAAAAGTTGGTCAATTCCTTCTTGCTTAAACCACTCAAAGGAGTTAAACTGAGCAACTAAAAGTGAAGGTGGATCAGAGATTCTTTTTACGAAACCAAGATTCACTCGTTCAACTTTACCTCTTCTCTTATAATTACCCCATGCGAAAGGTGTCTTAGGCGACATGAGTTAGATCAAGGTTAATTTATGACGCGAAACGATTAATAGGCGAACAAAAACTATACATACAAAAAAGCTTATCTAGTAATAGATCTACCATTTTTTAGTGATATCTCCCGAATTTGATATAGACTGCAAGGGGTATTTTATCAGAGTAATTATGCAATGTCAACACTTAACTACATGGTAAAGCCCGGGATACGAAGTACATCAAATCCTAAAGTTCGAACAACCATTACAGCAAGTAAAATAAGAGCCAAACCCATTAATGCGTTTACAATCATTTCCTGGCCTTCTTTAACCTTGCCCGGATCACCGCCGCTGCCAAGCATTTGGATACCGCCGATGATAATAAGTAAAGTCGCGATTCCCCCGCCAACCCCGATACTTATGTTCACGATCAAAGTTACCACGGACTTAGTATCTGTTGCGGTAATTGAACCGCTGGGATCAATTTCAGTCAGATATGTTACTATTTGTTGCCAAATTTTCATGCGCGTATTATACAGGATACAAGATACCTTTTCAATTGTACGATAATAATACATAGGGACAAGTTGTAAACATGTCTCTACGACACCTATCGGTGTTATTTATCACCTACCTCTTACTGTCATTTATGATTGTCTCGATATCTTCAACAAAGGCGTCAACTACCTGCGCCCACAACTCGTCGGACAAATCAGCCATTGACTTACCTATCTTTTTTTCCATTAAAACATCCATTAGTTCGTTGGTTTGGGTTGGAGAGAGACTTTCGGCAGCAATTTCAATATTTTTGCGCTCGTCCTCTGTAGTATTGTCGAAAATGTATCGCAAAAGCCAAAGGCCTAAAAGTGCCTTTGCTTGCTCGATAATTGCTTCTACCTCTTCAGCGTTTAAACCCTTTTCCTTTAATAAAATCTCTAATCTGTCGGTATCTGTTTGCATGGGAACAACAGTTTTGGCAAGCGCCGTAATTGATTCCTTTTCTTCGTCGGTCATTGCAACGCCGGTAAGAGCCTGCAACTTACTACTATAGTCGTTTAAGTCCATTTTTAGTGGGCAGTTAATTTAGATTCGTATTAGTCAAAAAGCACGCGTGCTTGTTCATTGGTCAACTTTAGTACATCTCCTGCAACTACCCTACCAGTACCAGGAGTACGCAACAAAACATCCAGCGTCTTTTGATCAATTCCATTAATAAACGCCACAGGGTCGGCTACCCCTCTGTTACGAAGGAAGTCTATGAATACATTCCTCTGTATAACAGCACCTGTAGGATTATACAAGTGTTTTGCCACAAACTGTGCAAACGGATTGCCCTGGGCCGCCAGATCTGGCCATAAATCCGGGATATCAGCACCCTTACGTGCCTCAAAAAGTGCTTTAAATCCTACGCCCGCACTATCTCCTTGACCCAACGTTACCTTATATCCATTAGCATCTGCCTCAAATGGAACAAGTCTGGTTCCATGATTACCACCCTGCTCAACGATAATGTCACCCGTAACAGTTCCGCCAGCAGGTGGAGTTTGGGGACCAGCGGGTGGAGTAACGCTTGGACCAGGTCCACCAATAATACCAGTAGGACCAGTCATTCTACTTGCGCGAATTCTTTGAATAGCCTTACCTCCAAGATTTTGATACTGCTTAGGAACCCATAAGCCTGCGGCCGCAGCACCAGTTACGACACCGGATACGAGTGCGGTCCAGAAATTCTTAGCCCTATCTTCCTTTTCAATCCATTTTCTGAATTCGGCTCTCCTGGCAGCTTTTTCTTCTTCGGAAAGGCCAGCAATAGTACCATCGGCAATCTCTTGCATTAATTTCTTGACTCTAGATTTGTTTTCCATAAGCCTGGTAACCTCTGATACCTTTTCGGCAGGAATCATTAATAATGACGCAATTACGCCCGCAAAATTTCCAAAACCAACAACCATTGCAGCACCACCGGCAGCTCCAAGTGCAAATGCACCAAGTCGCTTTAGTGCAACTTTAAATCTTTGCTGCTTTTCGGCAAGTCTATCTTTATCTTCGCCATGAATCCATGCGTTAAGTAGTTCCGCACCTGATCTTACAAATCCAACGATTGTATCCGAACCACCTCGTAATACGTTAAACGCCGCGTAAATACCCATAACTACGGCAAGCCCAGTAGCGACCGGAGCTCCTAATGTAGCTCCAATGGTTGTCATTACTGCGGCTGTAGCAAGTGCAAATGCACCACCGCGAACCAATTTTTGAAATGCCTCTTTGCTACCACTAATTAAACGTCCAAGCAAGCTTGTTTCGTTCTCTTTAATGATTCGAGCTTGTTCGGCAGGAGTAAGCCCAAGTTCACGAAGGGCATCGGCAAGTTGAGGATTCTTTTCAAGATCACGCAACGTTTTTGGAGTTTCACGCTTGTTTTGTGCCTGTGTGTTAAAGAATCGATCAGGTAACTGATCGATTGTGACACCCATAGCGCCTCCAGCGTTTGCAATTGCCCATTCACCAACAGCCTTAAGGAATCCATTGCCCATATTTCTGTCCTTACCTAGCATTTCCATGTACTTGAAAACAGCTGGCTGCAGGTTTGGAGGACAATAAGCAATTCCGTTAGCATCAACCGCAAATTCCCATCCGGAACCATCTGCCTTCATTACCATAAATTTGTCCATATCAACGAGAAGCTGCATCTTCATAAAGGCTTCACACATTGCTTGGTTAAGATCACCATCTGGAGTTTCCACGAGTAATTGCACATCGGGAAGCATATTAAACACATAATCAACCATGTTATTAATTCCTGGCGCAGTGCTATTTAAATCGGCAACGCCTAGTGCGTTAGCAAGATCTTGCATAACTTCTGGCATTGTCTTCCCATCCATAAATGCAATTATTTGTTCAATGTTCTGCGTTCCATTTATGTTTTTACCCTTTGTTACGGCAGCATCAAAAAGAATTGCAAACTTCATATTTTCTGAAATATGCGTGTTAGCCATAAGCGCACTTATGGCATTGGCTTTGTCAGCGGGGTTATTAGCATCGGCAATTTTCTTGGCTTCTGCAGTAACCTTCTGCATATCCCTAACCTTGGGATCTAAATCTGTATCTAAACCATAAATATTGCATAGAACTGTCTTTCTGAAGTCATTTCTATCTTTGGGCTTACTAAGATCAATATTTCTTAGTCCTTCGTACGTATAAATTTCTCGCCAGATAACATCAAGCGCTCTGGCCGCAGGCCCAACTCTTGATCCTGGTGTTGCAAGTCTATCGTCAATATCAACTCTTTGGTTAAATGGGCTTTTATTTAAAGCCTTTTCAAGTCTTTTGATTTCGTCAGCCGTAGGAGGTTTACTAAGCCCGGCCCTAAGATCAGCTACAAAATCCCTAGCCTTACCATCCCGGAAAAATCCAATCTGCCTATCAACCTTTTGACCTTCCAAAATCGGATCGGCAATTCTTCTACCAAACTCTTTACTGGCAGCATCTAGGGCGTTTTTCTTTACAATGTCCGAAGCAATATCAAGTCTTACGCCAAGCCTCGGATCGTCTGTAGACAGTGTATCAACTTGGGTTAATCTCTTTTCTCCGCGAACTTCTCCATATGTAGGAGTCATTGCATTTGCACTCTTTTCTATAATTTTGACCATTTGGTCTGCGTTAGCCCTACCATATTTTGCATCAAGAACCGCTTTTGAAGAATTTCTGTCCATAACATTTCCAGCCAAAACTGCACCTCGCATATCTTCGTCTGCCATAAGTCTTGCGGCAATTTCTTTTCGCTTTTTGTCAATGGCGGCAGTATCTGATGGATCTATTTGAGCAAGCTCTTCCCGCCCATGCAAATCAATGTCTGCTGTACGCCCGGCGGCCCATTGCTCTACAAGATTTGGTGCACCAGGAACCGTAGGCTGATTTGCAATATCTTCATACTCTGCACGCTTTGCATTATAGTGAAGCTGCGCATCAACGATTTGCTCAAGTGATTTTCCCCTTGTCTTTTTATAAAACCTTCTATCTAGGTTTTCTACTTCTTTGCCTGCAATAACGTGATGCTCCTCTATATTTTGGCTAAGTCTATGCCCAACCAAAGGCACCTTATCGACTACGTTTGCAGCGGCTTGGGCTACATTTCCACGAAGGGCGTCGAGCTGATCAACAACATTACCAACACCTGGTCTAACTCCACGTGCGACATTATCAACTGCATCGAAAGCATTGCCTATTCGTTGTGCAAGCCGACCTATTACTCTAACGGGCCTAAGGTTCTCGTCAATCCAGCGAAAAACATTCTCAGCAGGTCGTTGAACAACAGCATTGACTTCATTCATTACCCCACGAGGTCCACCCAAAAATTGTGGTACCGGACCCCTAATTGGATTTACTGCCATGCTCTATTTATTATTAACTTAAAGATTTAATTATATTTTCCATAATAGCGGTTTCGATAGTGTTCACGTTGGACACTATCTGTGCCTTTAATCTCAATGAAAGTCCGTCAATTGAAAGAATCTTAGCTTTATATTTACTAAAAGAGGCTTGTACAGACAAAAAATATTGTTCAACCTTTGAATCTATTTTTGCCTGTGCATCCTCTAAAATATCAGTAATTGGCTGAATGATATCCTCTGGCAATACCACTGAAAGGTTATTAAGAGCTTCCTTGACAGAAGGACTTATAACTGTACTTTTTGTTATGACGTTTTGCATGTTCATTTTGGCAGTTTAAACTTAAGTATAGACAAATTATGCGGCTGCTTGTGCAGTAGAACCCATGACTCTCCCAAACAAGTCTCTTACCGTTCTACCAATTATTACTCCAAAGGATTCACCAATAGGTACTTTAGGATCCATGCCTAATTTTTGTTTAACTACATCCAGTACAACTTCCTGAAACTCGTGTTTAATTCCGTTGATTGCATTTGCGTTACCCTTCAAATATGCATCAATTAGATCCTTGAACTTAGCTTCACGCGCACCCAACGCAGAATTTAATCCACCAAACAAAGCCTCCACTCCATGCCCAATTAGAGGTGCATCCACCAGATCTACTCCCACGAAGATCCCCAAAACAGCAAGATCCCTTAAAACTCCAACTGCCGTACCAGGAAGAGTTTTGCCCTGATCAACATTGAGAAGCCATCTTGCAACCTCTTTTGCATGATCCCAAAGACCCTTGTGAGCAGCTTGAGTTTCGCTCTCTATTGCAGCTGCAGCCTCTGCTGAAGCCCCATTTAATTCACTACGGAGCTCAGCTGTTGCTTGGTCTACTAGATCCTGTGCTTCTGGTGAACTTTCTGGTTGTTGTGCTTCCATTACAGGAGGTTGACCTTGAGCGGTTCGCTCAGATTGAGCCGGAGGTTGAGTTTGTGGAGCGGTTGGCCTAGCATCAACAGTCCCTTGTGCAGAAGGATTAGCATCAACAAAAACATTACCAGTACTTGTTTGAGCCGCTACTGATGCATCGGGTCGTTGCGAAAGGGTTCTCACTTCTAGTCCTGCAGACCAATTAGTAGTCATTTTCGTTATTGTATAAATTTAGCAGTTAATTACATTGCGTATTATAGCATGAAACACAGGAACCATGCAATGTCCAATACTCAAGAATATTAGAAAGTACCTTTAAAGTCAACTATCGAAGACGTCACTAAACTAACGTCTCAAGAATTTTATCAATCATCGCATTTTCAATTACATTAACGTTTTTAATAACTTCTGACTTTTCAAAAACCTTAAGCCCTTTTATTTGCAAAACAGTCCTCTTGTATTCGGCAAATGCTTCGTGCACAGCCAAAAGATAAGTTTCGATGTGAGATCTAATTTTTTCCTGACCCGTTTCTAAGATTTTCTTAAGCGGCTCCAGACTATTTTCCGGCAGAAGTTTAGCAAGATTAATTAGCGATTTTTTGGCAGGTCTCTCGATAACCACACTTTGATTTATTAGTTCTTGTATGTCCATTAGCGATATTTAAATTATCTTAGTTAGGTTAGAAAGAAGCAGTTGCAGCTGTCGATACAGTCTGCTGTGTCGCAAAAAGCGATGCCAGGGTTTTAACAATAATACCGGAAACCATTGTCCGATCACTTGTTTTTGTTGTCTCTTTATCTTTCCCAAGGTTAATACCAAGTGCTTCCGCAAATGCTCTAAACTCTGCCTCTGTTTTCCCATCAAGAAATGCTTCGACTCTAGCAAGCCCACTTTCGTACGTACTACCTGTAAATGCTGAATGTTTCATAAGATTAAGTGTCGCCTGTACAGATGTTTTACTTATTACCTCTTTAAGCCCAGGGATCCAACCCAGCGCAAGCGCAATTGCACTGGCAGTATCACTAACATATTTAAATTCACCCCCTTTCTTACGCTCTGATATTTCTGCTTCTGAAATGCCTTGATCTCTAAGCTCCTTTTCTTTCATTTTTGAATAAATTACATCGGTGGCTTTACCTACAACTGCACTTGAGGCCATGTCTATACCAGCAGAAATGGCTGTCCCAGCACCGGGAATCGCTAAGTCCACTGCATTAACAAGTACAGAAAGGTCTGCAACATCTACCCCAAGTGACGTTGCCCAAACAACAAGGTCAAATGCCAGACCCTTAGCATGATCTTTAAAGGAGGTTGTATCTTCGACGTTTAAAACCCTTCGCCAGTTCTCACCTATGGCTGTACCCCAAAACTCCCAAATACCTTTACGTGACTTTTGTACATCTGTTTCAACGTTTTCTGCGGCAGTTTCTGTTGCACCAGTAAGAGCTTCTACTAACTGCGTACCAGCATCTTCGAGCTCTACAGCTGCAGCGCCTGTAGATTTAATTTCAAATCCTTATTGAGCGGCCATTGCATCGGCCTTAATATCGGGCGGCAAGGACATTTGAATAAGCTTTTCTAATGGAGGCTCCGGCGCAATAGGCAAGACTTTTGCAGATGCTGACTTTGCGGAACCTGTCGGGATTGTATGCATGGCTAGTTGATATACTGAACTTATTTCCTGGTCCAATATATCATATCTGAGTACATCGCAAAACATTCCCTTTCATTATGCTACAACATTTGCCCTGTGTCATCAGTGCCTTAACCGGCAAAAGGAACACGCCGGTTACATCATGCCCATACCACCCATATCGGGAGCACCGGCAGAAGCCTTTTCATCTTCGGGTTCGTCGACGATTAATGCCTCGGTTGTAAGAAGCATAACAGCAACGGAAGCACCATGAATAAGCGCATATTTTGTAACCTTAGCAGCGTCAACAATACCCTCTTTAACCATATCGATAAATCGGTCGTTTCTTGCATCATATCCAATACCTTTTCCACATTTATCAACAACAACATCTCCATTCTTACCTGCATTTTCAGCAATCTGCTTAATAGGAGACATTAACGCCTCTTTTAGTATTTTGATACCGACAACTTCATCACCACGAAGTTCCTTAATATCATCGAGTTCCGAAACAACATCCAAAAAAGCAATACCGCCACCGGGAAGCACACCTGATTCCAAAGCACCACGAGTAGCATGCAAAGCATCGTCTACCCTATCTTTTCGCTCTTTAAGCTCGACCTCTGTAGCGCCACCAACGTTAATAACGGCAACTCCACCGGAAAGCTTTGCAAGTCGTTCTTGTAATTTTTCTTTGTCATAATCCGATGTAACAAGTTCCATTTCTTTTTTAATCTGAGCAACCCGTTCGGTTATAGCCTTCTTTTCACCACTTCCACCAACAATAATTGTATTTTCCTTTTGGACGATAATCTTTTCGCAAGATCCTAAATCCTCCGGATCAATTGATTCCAAACTTCTACCAGTTTCTTCGGAAATCACGTTAGCACCGGTTAAAATAGCAATGTCCTCGAGCATTGACTTACGTCTGTCACCAAATCCGGGAGCCTTAACAGCAACAACCTGAATTGCTCCACGAAGCTTGTTATATACAAGTGTAGCAAGTGCCTGATTCTCGACTTCGTCGGCAATAATAACCAATGGCTTTTTAAGTCCTTGTAAAATTCGCTCGGCAATTGGAGTAATATCTTGAATAGTACTTAACTTTTTGTCGGTAATAAGAATTGCAGGATCCTCAAGCTCGGCCTCAAGTTTATCGGTATTGGTCACAAAGTAAGGACTAATGTAGCCTTTGTCAAACTGCATACCTTCAACATAATCGATTGTGGTTTCCATTGTTTTGGACTCCTCAACCGTAACGACACCATCTTTTCCAACCTTATCAATAACATCCGCAATAAGTGCACCTAATGCTTTGTCGTTATTTGTACTTACAACGGCAACCTGTTCAACCTCATCACGAGTATTAATCTTTTTGGCATTTTTTTCGAGTTTATCAACAATAACTTTAATACCTTTCTCAACTCCGGTTCTAATCTCCATTGGATTGGCACCTGCAGCAATATTTTTAATACCTAACTGGATTATTGACTGAGCAATTACAACGGCCGTAGTAGTACCATCACCGGCAATATCACCGGTTTTGACAGCAGCCTCTTTAATCATGTCAACTCCCGCATTAACTAATGGGTCTTTGTTTTCAACACTTTTTGCAACAGTCACGCCGTCCTTGGTAATTTGAGGACCACCAAAGGACTTACCTATTGCTACATTGCGACCACCAGGTCCCAGTGTCGACTTTACTGCATCGGCCAAAAGGTTTGCACCCTTAAGAAGATTTTCTCGGGCACTATCACCATGAGTTACTAGTTTTGCCATTTTAAGATTTTAAAAAGTTATATATTACAGATTGCATGTTATTGGACAAGTCACAGACATGTCCTTACTAGTTATTGAATTACCGCAATGATATCGTCCTCCGAAATAACAACAAGCTTTTTACCGTCAAGCTCAAAGTCCTCACCTGCGTATTTTTTATACACTACAGTGTCCCCCTTTTTAACCCGGAACTCGCGCTTTTTGCCGTCTTTATCGATTCCGCTTCCCAAATCAACAACTTTAGCCTTACGTGATTCTTGCTTCTCGGTTTCGGGAACTTCCAGACCACCTATTGTTTTTTTCTCTTCAAGTGGTTCCAATAAGACTCTATGTCCGATAGGGATTATTTTTTCCATGGTTATTTAAGTAAAGTTATATGTTATACGTTTTACGTTATTGGCAGTTTAAATCCACGACTGCTATTTTAGTAAAGCCGGGTACAGTTTGTCAAGTTGGTAAGTTAGTTTCTGCCATCCACCAAAGGGCGGACAAGGAGACAGATCAGCCTTTGACTGAAGTTGGTAAGTTGGTTATTACTTTACTGTTTCACTACTTTACTATTTCACTGATCACTAACCGCCACAAACACTTCGGGGATCTTTCCAAGTTTAAATTCAATGTGTTTCTTGACTACGGCTACAATCGCCGCTTCCTTGGCACTGTTCTTGGAATTCAGCTCCTCCCTAACCAAAGATTCGAGCTCTTTAAATACATTATTCATATATGACTCAGGTGCAATTCCCTTGCTTGCAAACTTAATTTCACGAGAACTACTAACCTTGACTAACACTACCCCGGACTCAGACATATTCACACGTTCGTGCATTACCTGATCGTTTTTCTTCATAACCATTGATCCGTCAACCAAAACCGGCGAAACTTTGAGTTGTTCAACGGCAACCCAGTTGCGCCCGGTGTATTCCCACACCGTTCCATCATCAGCTATAAGAATATTTTCATCCTTGTATCCCCATTTTTTAAGAAGCTTTCCATGCTGCACCCTAAATGACAAATGTCCGTGTACGGGAAGCACATTTCGAGCTCTTACCAGCTCGGTCATTCTTTTCATATCATCTTGGTATGCATGCCCACTAACGTGTACGTCCAGAATTGCCTGATGCGCAACATCCGCTCCAAGCTTAATAAGCCCATCGATTACATGTTGTATAGCAATGGCATTTCCCGGAATCACCGATGAAGACATAATTACAGTATCACCTGGCTTTATCTTTATCCACTTGGAATCACTTCGCGAAAGCCTACTCAAAACTGACATCTCTTCACCTTGCGTTCCGGTAACAAGGAACAAAAGTTCAGAATCCTTGTATTTCCTCTCCTGCCTAGGATCGATAACCACGTCTTTGTGTGCCTGAATATATCCGGTTTTTACTGCAATATCATAGGTTTTACGAATACTACCACCCAAAAGAATTACCTTCTTCTTGAGTTTATGTGCAATATCTATAAGCGAATACACCCTGTTTATCATTGACGAGAAGGTTGCAACTATAACCCGCCCTTTAGCTTCTTTCACAGAACTTTCCAAAATTTTATAAATATCTTTTTCGGATTTACTTCTTCCTTCAATATAGGAGTTTGTACTATCGAGAAGTGCTAAAATCGGGTGCTTGTCTCCAACTGCTTTTATTAAGGAATAGTCTGTCGTTGGCTCATTTAATGGTGTATCATCGAACTTGTAATCACCCGAGAAAAATACGGCACCCGCCGGAGTATGCATTACAATTGTACTTGAATCGGGAATAGAATGCGTAACTCTTACAAACTGTGCCTTAATCTGACCAAGCGTAACAATTTGCCTTGGCGATACAGTCACTAATTTAACCTTGCCTTTTTCAACTCCCTCGACCCTATCATCAAAAATTGTGCTCTTAATCATTTCTATTGTAAAAGGTGGTGCGTAAATTGTAGGATATCCAAGTGATGCAATGTAATAAGGAAGCGCCCCAATGTGATCCATATGCCCATGGGTAACAAGAATTCCTCTTATCTTACGCCTATTTTCAACAAGATACTCAACGTTTGGAAGTTTTGCATCAACGCCATATGATTTGTCGTCACCAAAGCCCATTCCCAGATCAATTATTGCAATGTCGTCGCCATATTGAATTACCGTACAATTGCGACCAACCTCATCGAGACCCGAAATCGGAATAACTCTAAGCGCATTTCTTTGGGATTTGGGGCTGCCAGATATACTGCTTCGCGCAGCCCTGGACCTACCTTTATAAATATCTTTGTTCACAGAAAACTTTTTCCTACCATGATATACCGGTCCATCATACAAATTTCCTTTTTTATACCCGGGATCTTTAGGATTTCGCCTTTCCGGCTGAACTGGTACGTTTATATCCGCTACCTGTTTTATTATTTTGTCTAGATTTTCTTTTTCCATTATTGGTTGTTAATTATTAGTTATTGGTTGTTAGTTGTTAGTTGTTAGTTGTTGGTAAGTCGGTTACTGTTTCACTATTTCACTACCTTACTGTTTCACTGCTTCACTGCTTAATCGTCATCTGTTGCCCAGTATGTTCTCAGAGAACCCCTT